>VGWA01000022.1 GCA_016873795.1 Ignavibacteria bacterium | reverse complement strand
TACTTCTGGCAACAAACAACAAACATAAAATCGAAGAGATTAAAAATCTCTTATCGGATACCGAAACTAAGGTTTTAAGTCTCGATGATATTAATCTTAAAGTTGATATTACAGAAGACGGAAATACAGTCGAAGAAAACGCAATTAAAAAAGCTGAAGAAATATACAAAGCATCAGGATTTCCCGTTATATCGGATGATACTGGATTATTTGTGGATGTTTTAAACGGTGCTCCTGGCGTACATTCTTCGAGGTATGCCGGGGAAAATGCGACTTATGACGATAACTGCCGCAAACTTCTTGAGGAATTAAAACATATACCTGAAAATTTAAGAAAAGCCAAATTTATTACCGTTGTGTGTTATTACGAAAATATAAATGTTTATTTCTTATTCGAAGGTATTTGCAGAGGGAAAATTATTACAGAGAAGAAAGGAAGCGGTGGATTCGGTTATGACCCCTTGTTTATTCCCGACGGCTCTGCAAAAACCTATGCTGAATTGTCGTTGTACGAAAAAAATCTTATCTCTCACAGAGCAATGGCTCTTAATAAATTCAAACAATTTTATAAAAACAGATAATTTATCTGTATTACATGTGGTCGATGAAACTTCCCTCAAATGTATAATAACCTTTCATAGCATTTGCGGTAAGGCATGAGTGAACCGGCAAAATGCCGATTAGGTCTCCGATATTAAGTTCATTAAATAATTTTTTACTGACCTTTAGAATTCCGTGTTCTTGCGACAGGGATTTTACAAAACAGTTTCTGTAAGATTTTGACCAACCTTTATTGTATAATTTCACAATCAATCCGTAACTATTTGTACCTGAGGAATTTGTTATGTAATCTTTTGATAGATGTATACTCCCGCCGTAAATTATAATTTCATTTCTCGATTTATGTTTGGCAGCTACCGGACATGCCAAACAAACAGCAATATTCTTCTCCTTACATATTCCGAGTGATAACATCTTTACGTCATAAAAAACGAAATTTCCCGGGCGGATTTCGTCTATCCCTTCAAAATTTTCTGCAGTGGCACAGGAGGGAGTATCGCCTGTGGATAATATTATATTCGGATAATCTTTAAAGAACAACTTTTTCAGAAGATTTAATTTTCTGTTTGTATCGTCATTAATATTAATAATTTCTTTCTTTGATTTTGCATAATATGTATGTCCTGAATGAGTAAGAAAACCTTTAAAATACAAATTGCTGTTCTTAATTTCTTTTATTATTTTTTTAATTAGTTCGATGTTTCCGTAATTAACACCGGTTCTGTGATAACCTGTATCTATTTTTATAAATATTCCGACTTTGTTTTTTAATTTTTTCTTAAGGTGTCTGACCGCTTCTAAATTTTCAATAAGTAAATTAATTTCAGAATTTTTTGATAGTAAATTTATCTTATCTGTTTCGCGAACATTTACCGGAAATGCAATTGTAATATCATCCCATCCCTTGCGTTTGAAATACTCTGCCATAGAGACGGAAGATACTGTTATTGCATTAATTCCGTATTTTCTAAAAAAATTGCCGATACATACTGACTGGTGGGTTTTAAAATGCGGTCTTAAAAAAAGCCCTTTTTTAAGGGCTTTTTTTCTCATAAAATTAATGTTGCTCAGACATCTATTGATATCTATAATAAACGCGGGGCTTGTAACGGTTTTTATCAAATTTTTTCTTTTTAGTTTTTTTGGGCTTTGGCTTTCTTTCAATTGGAATGGCGTTGATTTTAAATAGCAAAGTATCTATTACTTTTAGCTCGGGATTGATATGCTTTATAATTTTTTGTGTCAATACCTCTGCATTTTCCGTACCTTTCAAATCGAATTCTTCTGAATTGAGAAATTCGACAATCTTTACAAAACATCTTTCTCCCACTGAACCCAGTCTAACCTGTGGCTTATTGTTTCTTTTATACATCGGAAGGGGGATACTGAATATTGAAGAAGTAATGTTCCTGAGCGATTTTATCGATTTCTTTAACTGCCTGTTTACAAAATTACTGTTAAGAAAACAGTTTAGTACATTGGCTTCTTCCAGTGTGTTAGTACAATAATAATAAGTACCGCTGAGAGGAATGAATCTGTAATCAAGATTTTTGTTGTTTGCAATTGCGGAAATGACACGTTCGTATTTGTATGTGTAAAGAACAATAAATTTTTTCTGTATTGTCTCGATATCTTCGTAATCTTCGAGATAAACTTTTTTTAGTTTTAAACTGAATGGAATTAAGTCTTCTGCAAGAGCAGTATAAAAAATCGACTCTTCCGGTTTATCCGAAATATCTTCAAAACTGTCATAGTCGTAATTTATTCCTTTCTCGAATAAATTTTTATAATGATTTTCTTTTACAACTGCAGAAATATCATTAATACTTATTTCCTTTACAGTGACATCCTTATTATTTTCCATCAATACAACTTTTAAACAAATATATAATTTTAAACTTTAAATTTAAACTCAATTACATGTAATGTTTTCTTTTATCTCTTTAGTATTGTCACCTGTTATGTTTTCTAATTTTCAGTCCGCATCTGTTTTCATATTTACAATACCATATATTTTAGCATTTTTATTTACCCTAAAATATTCTGTTATTGATGTTTATCATACTTCTCTGTTGTTATCCCTATATCATCTTAAATCTCAATCCTATATAAAACTGTCTTCCCCTCGTCGGTCCCCAGATAATCGAGGAGTCAAAATACTCTCCGAACGGATTATCTGATTCTATAATAGGATTCTGCTGTTTAAAATTAAGAATGTTTTCAATACCTGTATAAATCTCGAAATTCCCTAATGATTTGGTTATTTGTGCATTCCACATAAAGTAAGGTGAAGATTCATCGGACAATCTGTACTGAGGAGGATTAAAATTTGTTTCCGGAAGAGGTTGTGTTCCGTTATATTGTAATGTTGTGGAAAATAACCAGTCCCGCTGGATACTTTCATAAGATAGTTCGGCTAATATTTTGTTCTTAATTGTGAATGGGATTTCTTTCCTTATACCGTCTTTATAATAATAGGCGTCCAGATAATTGTAAGTGAATTTCAACCTTAATTGCTCAAATAAATCAAGTGCTGTTTCTATCTGGAAACTGTTGGAAGCCGAACTACTGTTTAAATTTGTGAATATTACACTTCCCGGAATTGTTGTATAATCGGGGATTATCTGATTTGTAAAAACCGTTCTGAAATACTCGATTTCGAATTTTGACACAATCGAATGTGAGAATTCAAATATTTTACTGAATGTTACTCCTGCGTTTAATGATTTTACGGGTTCTGTATCTATAATAATTATGTTTTTAGCACTGCCGAATATATTTGAATTCTCGGCAAAAATATTGTTTACTTTCGTTCCTGAGCCTATAACCCCCCGAAAAACAGTACCTTCTGTCGGTTCGTACTTAATTAGCAGCCTTGGTGTAATAAAAGAACCATAAGTATTATGATAATCGTATCTTATTCCCGGCATCATAATCAGTTTGAGTCCAAGTAGATTAAATGAATTTTCCGCAAATATTCCGGGAACAGATTGAAGTTGTCTGTAATTTCCCTGATATGTTTTGTTGTAAGGATTCTGCACGAAAGAAATATCCTGATGGACATTTTCGTATCTGTAATCAATGCCGATTCTGAATTCGTTGAAAATATCCCAGAATCCCTCGTACATCAGATGCATATAAAACAAGTTTTGAAGAACGGAATACTTTGTCAGACCGTAATAAGAATTTTCATTTAAATTATTGTACGATAAATAAGCATAAAGTATGTTGTCATCGTTGAATTTGTATTTTGATTTTCCGTAAATATCTAAATTTTTAGTTTTTATTGTCTGTCCGTAAATTGTATTGCTTCCGATGTCCGTATCTTCATTGAAATTTGTTTGTCCTCCTATCCTTTTTTCATCCGTATATCGGACTATGAAATTCAGGTTAATTCCTTTTTCTTCCCAGCTTTTGTATTTCCATCTGTTGAAAAAACCATAACGGGTAATCAATGGCATATCTAAAAAGGAATCTCCGTTATCATCTGTTTTATTTGCCTTTTGGAGTGTGTGCAACGATAACAGCATATTCCAGTCTTTAATTTTATAACCGATATTTCCGTCAAGCTGTTTCTCAAAATGGTCGTTGACGAATGCATTCAGAAATAAATTCTCGCTAGCTTCTCTGTCTTTTAAAATAACATTTACGAGTCCTGAAGTGGATTCATAACCCTGAACGACCGAATTTGCTCCTTTTGAAACGAAAATATTTTTAATGAGCGAACCCGGTATCATGCTTAATCCGTATGATGATGAGACATTTGTGATTAACGGAATACCGTCAATTAATGTCTGTGTGAAAGAACCTTCAGTTCCAAGTAATTTTAGTTCTTTACTGTCCGATATCACGTCGGTTACTGCAACATCAACCGATGCACTGTTGTGAAATGCGCCGGTTAAATCGCAGCATGCGGCTTTTTTTAAATCTTTCTGTGTGATGATTTCTGTTAAATGAGACATGTTGAAAGCAATCTGCTCATCCGTTTTTTCTTCCACTTTTATAGTTTCGGTAGTGATTGACTTTTTTAAAATTATTTCTACGAAGTTCCTGTCTCCAATATCTATTGTATCCGCGTCAGTTTGCAGGAAAGATACAAGAAGTTTTTTATTCAGAATATTTCTTGATTCGATTTCAAAATATCCGTTTGAATCAGTAATGCTTCCTATACTTGTGTTTAACCATTTTACTGTAGCTCCATCGAGAAGTTCTGTATATTTTCCGTTATCAATATAAACCTTGCCCGTTATAACCTGTGAATAAAGGTCATTCCAAGACAAAATTAAACATATAAGGGATATTATTAATATGATTTTCATGTTTCTTAGAAAATTTTATGTTAATGGATAAAGATATCTCTTTAATAAGATATAATTTCGAACGAATAATTAAGTTTTTGTATTAAATCCTTAGAATGGAATTTAGGATAAATTTTTTTGAGGTTTGATAATTGAAAGATGTTAATAAATTCGTGGTGAGGCTTTCGTTGTTTGATGAAGAAATACAAATCTTATTTAGATTAATTTCTGTTTTTGAGATTTTCTGATGATATAAAACTTGTTCAATTTGTTCAGTCTTCACATTTTCGCTCAGGCAGCATTTACATTCTTTTGATAATGTTTTCGTGTAATTATTATCTGGTAAATTTTCTATCGGTGAACTGCAGCAGCTGCTTCCGCATAATGTTTCGCATTCGGATATAGCTGCAAAAATGCCCGAAGTTGTGTTTATAATAATAAAAAAAATAATAAAAAAAATTATATATTTATTATTCTTTCTTTTCATATCTGTTCAAAAATATTTCTTTATAACATCAAAAACTATATAATAAAAAACACAAATTTTTAAAATTGGTTCAACTTTTTATTTGAAAATATACAAGCATTTAAATAATCAATTGTATAACAGGAAAGAAATTAATGTATATTTACATATCGGTTAACTAACAATTATTCTTCATTGATAAATAGAAAAAATATATTTAATTTTTTCTCAAATAAAAAAATTAACAATGAAGGCAATTTTTGTAATCATTTCAATAATATTTACATTAAATATAACTTTTTCTCAGGATAAAAATTACGACGGAACAATAGAATTAGAACACAATTTTAAAACCGACATTGACGGAGATGGAATAGTAGATGCATTATGTATTTATAAGAAATTCTCATTATTATATCATTCTTTAGATTATTTCAATCCCGAAAATTTTCTGCAATTCTGGAAATCACCTGAAGGAGCATTCGGGAACTGCTGGGATGGTGCGACAGGCAATTTTGATAATGATACACTTCTCGACCTCGCTGGATATACATTTTCCCCTAATAAGTTTTATGTTTGGGAACAGGTAGCTGGACATCCGGATAGTTTTGCCCTTGTATTCGAATATGAAAAAACTGATGCCGGCGGATTCGGTCCGATTACATTCGGAGATACTGACGGTGACGGGAAAACCGAAATTATTCTGGCAGACTTATCAACTATGACACGGATATTTATTTTTGAAAATGACGGCGATAACATATATGTTAATCAGAACACGCAAACAATTTTAATCCACACAAACGACGGAGAAACAGGCAGGTCACTTTACATAACAGATATGAATAAAAACGGTAAAAAAGAAATAGTTTGCTCGCGTGGAAACACAAGCGGTGGAATGATTAGAATCTGGGAACACTCAGGAAATATCGGTTCACATCAATACAGCAGTCTTTATACATATACGACTCCGACATACATATTCGGACAGGGCGGAGCAGGGGACAGTGATAACGACGGATTCGATGAAATTTTTCTGACTTACGGAGGAATTCCGGCTTATAATACATATATTAGAAGAATAACATATGATTCTGTTTCAAATTCTTTTTCACATCAGATGTTCACCTCTTCGGCAATTGGATTTGCCTCTTCTTTCAGAGTTTCTGATGTAAATAATGACGGAATTAAAGAACTCGTTATGACGGGAAATTCGAATGGAAAGACATCGGTCTATATTTTTAAGAGCATAGGAATAAATACATATCAGACACTCGATTCCATATTTGAATATTCTGATGACAATAATCTTTTAACTCAGGATATTAAGATACTTGATGGACATATTTATCCGTCAATTCTCACAGGAAGTTATAACGGAAAAATTTACGTATATCAGTATAACGGAATCGAATACACAAAAATTTTCGAAAAACTCGATTATCCGGGTTCGGCAATAAGACGTATTTACTGGACTATATTGGAAAATACCGACTCTTATTTCAATACATGGAGCTCTTCAAGTTCAAACGGATATTTTTATTTATTTAAAAGACAAGTACAGACAGGAATTTCGTGTCTGCCTTTTTATCCGAATAAATTTGAATTAAGCCAGAACTATCCGAATCCTTTTAATTCTGAAACGAAGATCAGAGTTTCAATTCCGGAAAATGGTAATATTATTTTAAAGATATTTGATATAACTGGCAGGAAGGTTGCAGTTCTTTTAAATGAGTATAAAACTGCAGGTATTTACGAAATAAAATTTAATGGGGAAAATTTATCAGGTGGGGTATATTTTTACAGACTGCAATCCGGAAATTATTCGGAAACAAAGCGAATGATTTTACTTAAATAAATTTCCGGACTGCAGAATTTTTCTGACTATTTATATATTGTAATATTACCGCCCATCGTTGAGCAGTTAATTTCTTCTCCTCCTCCGTTTATTTCAGCTTCAATAATACTTTCTTTTTCCTTTATAATCTTCGTCATATTAAGTTCACATTTAACGCTCCCTCCGAATGTACTGAGTTTAACATTTGCACTGAAGTTTTCAGGTAATTTCAATTTAATATTACCTCCCATAGTATTTAATTTAATTCCCTCATTTTTCCCGGAGTATTCCACATTAACATTTCCACCGGCAGTTACTGCTTCAATTTTACCGTTACTACCGGTTAACGCAATATCTCCTCCTGCGGTTGTTGCTTTGATATCGCCCGAATAATTCGTGCAATTTATATCACCTCCGGCTGTAGTTAATATGACTTTACCTTTGATATCTTTCAAGGAAATATCGCCTCCCGCTGTTGTTGCAATTACTTTACCTTCTATATTATTAACTTCGACATCGCCTCCTGCTGTAGATAAAGCTAAATTAACTTTCTCAGGTGTCCACACTTCGACTTTTAGACTTAAATTATCAAGTTGTTTTTCTGCTGTTTTGGATTTTCTGACACTAAAATTCACAGATTCCGGACTGTTATCCCTTTTAACCTCAAGATTATCTTTTGCTGTCTGGTTCCCTGTAGCTACAATTTTGACTTCGTTTTTATTCCATGAATGAATTTGAATATCTCCTGACAGTGTATTCAGATTAATATCTCCGTTTTCGGAAATAGTAGATGTTCCCTCATGAAGTATAAAATTATCCTGTGCGAAAGAAAAAGCCGTTAAAAGGCAAACAGCAGAAATAATTAATAAACTGATTCTAAAAAATTTTTTTATGTTATTCATAACAAATCTCCTTTCTGCTAATATTATACGCAGTATATTTTTTATTGTTTCAGATAAACATTTTTATATTTTCCTTATCAAAATATCAATTGATTTATG
This sequence comes from Ignavibacteria bacterium, assembly GCA_016873795.1. Lineage (GTDB taxonomy): Bacteria > Bacteroidota > Ignavibacteria > Tepidaquicellales > Tepidaquicellaceae > VGWA01. The sequence goes on along the minus strand of VGWA01000022.1, from coordinate 17,878 downwards.
ATGATAAATAACATAATAATTTAATAATAATATAGTATTTTACTTTTACTGATGAAACCGGATTAACACAAAGAAATCGCAGTAATTTACTGTGTATTTTATATTGAATAAACGAAAGAATTTTTTTATGTTATACTAAATTAATACCAAAAAAAGGAGCGAAAAATGTCTAAAGAAAGAGTATTGACAGATAAAGATATATGGATTTTAATAGCAAATAGTTCTGTAGGTTATACTCATAAACCTCTGAATTTTGCTGGAGCAAATTTATCCGGAGCCGATTTGCAGGGAGCAAATTTAACTTCGGCAGATTTGCAAAGAGCAAATCTCAGCGGAGCAAACCTGCAAAATGCAGATTTGACTAATGCTAATCTTGTAGAAGCGGATTTGAGAGGAGCCAATCTCTCGAAAGCAAAATTAAACGGTGCAATTCTGAAAAATGTTAATCTTGCGGAAACTAATCTTACGGGAACGGATTTACAAGGAACTGATTTAACAGGTCATAATTTACATAATGCCGATTTGACCGATGCTAATCTTGCAGGTGCAATTCTTGAAGGGTCGGATTTGTCGGGTGCTAAATTGAAGAATACGAAATTATGGAGAGCTAAAATGCTCGAAACAAATCTGTCTAATGCAAATCTTCAAAAGGCAAATCTGCAGGGAGCTGACCTTTCTAAACATAACCTTTCGGGAGTGGATTTATCGGAAGCAAAACTTTCCGGTGCAAATATGCAGGAGACGGATTTAAGCAAAGCGAATCTTTCAAGATGTTTGTTGTGGAAAACAAAACTTAATGATGCGAATCTTTCCGAAGCAAATTTATCGAGAGCAAATCTGCAGGATGCTGACCTGACAGGCGCTAATCTGACCAGAGCAAATCTTTCCGAAGCTAATTTGTCCGGGGCAAATTTTAATAACGCAAATCTGTGGTATGCAAATTTACTCGATGCTGATTTGACTGATGCAAAACTCGAAAACGCAATCGGTTATAAAAAGAGTTAATATTTTTTCTTTAAATTTTTCACCTCTTGATTTTATACTCCCTTCAGAATAGGAAATAATATAACCATTTGATTTATTTGTATTAAATAATTTTTTTTGTAACTCTAAAAATTATTATAAATAACTGCTGAAATTTTAATCATGAAGAATATATTAATTTCATACCTATTACTGTTTCTTGCTGTTTCTGTTGTATCAGCACAAACAGATGACATATCGTTAACAGATTCATTTAATCAGGAAAACTGCACTTTTCTTACAACTGGCAAAAATAACTATTTTATTCTTGAACCCGGTTATCAGCTGATTCTGCAAAACATTGAAGATAAAGATACAATGAAGCTTGTAATTACAGTTTTAAATGAAACCAAAAAGGTAGGGAATACCGATACTAGGATAGTTGAAGAACGCGAGTCTGTAAACGGTGTAGTAGTGGAAATCTCGAGAAATTATTTTTCAATTTGCAAAGAAACAGGAAGTGTTTTTTATTTTGGAGAAGATGTGGAAATTTATAAGAATGGAAATGTTGTAAGTAATTCCGGTTCCTGGCTTGCAGTTGAAAATAATAAAGCCGGAATTATTATGCCGGGACAAATAATATTGGGTTCAAAATATTATCAGGAAATTTCTCCGGATATTGCTATGGATATAGGAGAAATCGTAAGCATTTCGGATACCTTGATAACTCCTGCAGGAAAGTTTATTGGAGTTGTGAAAATTGAAGAAACAAACCCTCTTGAAAAAGGTGAAAAGTCTTATAAGTTTTATGCTCCCGGAATCGGACTAATCAAGGATGACGAACTGCTGCTTGTTAAATACGGAATGTTGGATTTGTAAATAGTTGAAAAAGATCAAAAATGATAGTTTTTTAAAAAAATTATCTACCTGTTTTACCCTGCCGTACTTTATTTTCTTTTCCAAAATTATTGTTTCCAATAGGTCAATTATATCTAATTATAAAATTAACAATTTCTTAATATTGAATTAATTATTTCTTAATTAGGCGTTTACAATTTTGTATCAAAATGTTTAATTGTAAATTTTATATAAGTAAAATCATTAATTTAAATTCGGAGGTTAAATGAAACGTTTTCTTTCTGTTTTAATGGTGTTTTTCTTAATTACACCAATTTTATTATCACAGGATAAAAAAAATAAGGAAGAAAAAACTTTTCCAAACTGGAAAGTTTACGGTTATGTATTCGGAGATTATTACGGCAAAGTGAACGGTGATACATCAGGCAGTTCTTCGGGGGAGTATGCAAAAATCAGTAAAGATAAAAATGCATTCGACTTCAGAAGAGTTTTGTTCGGATTAGATTATGACATTAGCGAGGATTTTTCTGCGGAATTTGCTTTATCCTACGACGCACCCGACCAGCTGGTAGCGGGAAACAGAACTCCATATATAAGATTTGCCAATATCAGATGGAAGAATCTGATTCCGTATTCTACTATTTTACTCGGACAGATGTCAACTCCAACGTTCTCTCTTATAAGCGAAAAAGTATGGGGTTATCGATTTGTAGAAAAGGATTTGCTTGATTTCAGAAAAATCGGCAGCTCTATTGATTTTGGATTGGCAGTATGGGGAAAAATAGATAAGAGCGGAAATTATGGGTATAATGTTATGTTCGGGAACGGGAGAGGTGCAAAGATTGAAGACAGTAAATTCAAAAAATATTATGGTTCTGTTTATTCTTATTTTTGGGAAAAAAGAATTATCGCAGAAGTTTATGCTGATTACGAAGATATAACTTCGAGTACGAATAAAACTACTTATAAAGGTTTTATCGGTCTTATTTTACCTGAAGCAAGAGCGGGTGTGGAAGTATTTCAGCAGGTTCAGAGAAGATTTTTTTCTGACGGAACAAATGTTAATCCGTTCGGAGTATCATTTTTTGCAATCGGAAATTTGCTTAAGGAAAAACTCAGTATTTTCGGAAGATTCGATTATTATGACCCCGATATGAATCATCCTGAAAAAGGTTTTAAAGAATATTTTCTTAATTTTGGAGTTGATTTCATGCCTCACAAAAGTGTTCATCTCGTTCCGAATATATGGATTGATGCGTATAAAGATAAAAGTCCTGCAGGAACAGAACGAAAAGCCGATATAGTACCAAGACTGACATTCTATTATATTTATAAATAGTTTTTACTATTTCTTTAAATAAACTTAATACGCTATTTAATATTAATCATCATTTTTATAATCAACATTTTTTAAAAATTAAACAAATAACTATGAAGTACTTAGTAATTTTTCTTGCGGCATTTTCTTTAATCTTCGCTTCCTGTGGAAAAAAAGGCGGCACAGGAACGAATGAAGTTTCTCTTAACGGTGCAGGTGCATCGTTTCCTTTCCCGATTTATTCAAAATGGTTCGGTGAGTATCAAAAAATTAATAAAGAGATTAAAATCAATTATCAGAGTATCGGCAGCGGTGGAGGAATAAAACAGTTGACAGAGGGAACTGTGGATTTTGGAGGTACAGACAGTCCGATGAAACCAGAGGAATTGTCTGCCGCAGAATCAAAAAATCAGTCCAAAGTAATACATATTCCTACAGTTATCGGTGCAGTTGTTATTACTTATAATCTGCCTGGAGTTGAACAGGATTTGAATTTTACTTCCGATATTATTGCAGAAATTTATCTTGGAAAAATCAAGAAATGGAATGATAATAAAATAAAATCAATTAATTCTGATGCTGAACTTCCGGATAAGGATATCGTGCCTGTGCACAGAACTGATGGTAGCGGTACAACTTATGTATTTACAGATTATTTAAGTAAAACAAATGAAGTATGGAAAACAGGTCCCGGTGTCGGGAAAGAAGTTAAATTCCCGGTTGGTCAGGGTGCAAAAGGAAATGAAGGAGTTACAGGTCAGGTAAAAAATCTTGAATATTCACTCGGATATGTAGAACTTGTTTATGCCTTGCAGAATAATTTAAAATATGCAAATATCAAAAATGAAAACGGAGACTTTGTTAAACCAACCCTCGAGTCGGTTACAAAAGCAGCTGAAGTTATGGCTGACCAGATGCCGGAAAACCTGACTCTTTCTATTACAAATGCAAAAGGTCCCGGTGCATATCCCGTTTCAAGTTATACTTACATTATTTTCTTCGAGAATCAAAAGGATGAAGCTAAAGGGAAAACTTTGAAAAATTTCCTGAAATGGGCTTTGACCGAAGGAGGAAAATATGCTCTTGAACTTGGTTATTCACCTTTACCGAAATCGGTTGTGGAAAAATCAATTGAAAAATTGGAAATAATGAATTTCAACGGTAAACCTTTATAATCAGATAGTATAATATCCGAATCTGTTTTTAATATGATATTGAAATTTAATAAATCGAAAAGTAATCAGGATATTGAACTAAAAGTAAAATCGCGTTTACCTGATATTATTTTTAAGAATGTAACTCTGATTTTTGCATTCATAATTATTTTTCTGGTTCTCTGGATTATTTATGAATTGTATAAAGATGCTGAGCCTTCAAGGGACAGATTCGGATGGAGTTTTATTTTTAACGAAGAATGGGAACCGCTAAAAGAAAAATACGGGGCATTAACATTTATATATGGAACTGTCGTCTCTTCTATTATTGCTTTACTGATTTCTCTTCCTGTGAGCCTTGGTGTAGCAATATTTCTCTCGGAAATTGCACATAGGTATATAAAAACGACTTTCAGTTTTCTGATTGAAATTCTTGCTGCTATACCGAGTATTATTTACGGATTCTGGGGAATTTTCGTTTTTGCCACTTTTATGAGAAATACAGTTCAGCCGTTTTTGCAGTCAACTCTCGGTTTTCTTCCGTTTTTTAAGGGAACAAATTACGGATATGGTATGCTTACAGCAGGAATTATTCTTGCTATTATGATAACACCGATAATTACGGCTATATCAAGAGATATGTTGAAAGCAATTCCCCAGTCCCAAAGAGAAGCTGCTTATGCGTTGGGAGCTACAAGATGGGAAGCAATTAAAATGGCTTTGCTCAATGCTAAAAGCGGAATTCTTGGAGCTGTAGTTCTGGGGCTGGGCAGGGCAATTGGTGAAACAATGGCTGTTACTATGGTGATAGGAAACAGAGCACAAATTAAAGCTTCTATACTTGAACCGGCATATACTATGGCATCGGTTATTGCAAATGAATTTGCAGAAGCCTCGGGAAGTCTGCATATCAGTGCTTTGATTGAAGTAGGACTGATTTTATTTATCGTTACTTTTGTCATTAATTCGTTTGCCAGATTGTTAATTTTTAGTGCGACCAGAAAATATGATGTGAAATAATTTTTTGTATGGAGCTGAATTCAATTACATATAGTAAAGCAAAACTGCGCAGAAGGAAGTTTGTAAATGCATTGATGCTTTCTTTATGTGTGGTTTCTGCATTGATAACAATTATTCCGCTGATTTATATTTTCTTTTATACTACAGGAGCAGGATTGTCTTCTTTGAATCTTGATTTTTTCACGGAATTGCCTAAACCTGTAGGAGAAGAGGGGGGTGGAATGGCAAATGCTATCGTTGGTACTTTAATTTTAATAGGAATTGGTTCGGTTATCGGTATTCCGATTGGTATTATGTCTGGTATTTATGTAGCGGAATATTCCAAGCAGTTGTTTGCAAATATAATTAAATTTTTAACCGATGTACTTACCGGTATTCCTTCTATAATTATCGGAATTTTTGTTTACGGAATAATAGTTTTGCCGATGAAAAAATTTTCTGCACTTGCAGGGGGTGTTGCACTCGGAATATTAATGATACCTACTATAACGAGAATTACCGAAGAGATGTTTAAACTTGTTCCGATGTCTTTAAGAGAAGCTTCTCTTGCTCTTGGTGTTTCACGCTGGAGGACCACTGTAAGTATTGTGCTTCGAACTGCACTTTCGGGTATAATAACGGGAATCCTGCTTGCAATAGCAAGAGCTGCTGGGGAAACTGCACCGTTACTTTTTACCGCGTTCGGGAATAGTTTCTGGAGTTCCTCACTCGACGAACCGATATCTTCCATTCCCGTTCAGATTTTTAATTATGCAATTTCACCTTACGAAGAATGGCATAATAAAGCATGGGCAGGTGCGTTTATTCTGATTTCGCTTGTCTTTGTGATTAACCTGATTGTTAGAATTATTACAAGGCAAAAATATGAAAATACTGTATGAAGAATTTTTATAATTATTTAAAGCGAATTTATTACGGATGACTAAAACAGAAAAAAAACCGGGAATTGTAACAAGAAATCTTAATGTTACTTTTAACGGAGTTCCCGCAATTGAGAATATTGATCTTGAATTGCACCGTAACACTGTCACTGCCGTGATAGGACCTAGCGGATGCGGGAAATCAACTTTTTTAAGGGCATTGAATCTTATGCATGATATGACACCGAAGTGTAAAGTAACAGGACAAATTACGATTCTGGATAAAGAGATAACTGAATATACCGGTGTGGAATTGAGAAAAAGAGTTGGAATGATATTTCAAAAACCGAATCCCTTTCCTGATATGTCCATTTTTGATAATGTTATTTCAGGATGGAAATTGTCAGGCATGCATAATAAAAAATTTTATAACGAGATTGCAGAGAAGGCATTGAGAAACAGCGACTTGTGGGATGAAGTAAAAGATAGATTGAAAGAACCGGCAATTAGTCTGTCGGGTGGACAACAGCAAAGATTATGTATAGCAAGGACGTTAGCTGTGGAACCTTATATAATATTGATGGATGAACCTACAAGTGCACTTGACCCGATATCGACTCAGAATGTCGAAAATACAATATATCGTTTAAAATCCGAATATACATTCATTATAGTTACTCATAATATGCAGCAGGCTGCAAGGATAAGTGACGTTACAGCATTTTTTTATTTAGGTAAACTTGTAGAAGTCGGCAGTACAAGAAAAATCTTTACAAATCCGGATGAAAAACTCACTGAAGATTATGTATCCGGTAAATTCGGCTGACCTTCTGTTTTTTCACTGTCGGTTTGTGTGCCGGATAGTAACTCGGGTGCGTGCTTCTGCAGATATTCGTCTAATTTTTTTCTGTGCTTGATAATATTTGCATTTACAAGAAATATTACTTCTTCTGAGATGTTTGTAGAATGATCTGCAAGTCTTTCGAGATATCTCAACAAAAGTAAGGTATGAGCACCGGGTTTTATAAGTGATGGATTTTCAATCATCTCGTTGATTATCATATTGAAAATTTCCCTGTCCATTTCATCTATTACAGCATCGGATTTTATTATTTCAAGTGCAAGATCTGGGTCGTTATTGATAAATGAATTTATTGTCTTGTTTATCATAACAAGTACTTTTTGTGACATTTCTTCAAGTCTGATTTTTTTTAATAAATCGGTATGTCCGGCTAAATGCTCCGCTCTTTCTACTATACTTACTGCAATATCTCCCATTCTTTCAAGGTCTTTATTGATGCTTAAAGATGACATTAACAGTCTCAGGTCAGTTGCAACCGGCTGACCGATTGCAAAGATTTTCTGACACAGCTTATCTATTTTTATGTCGAACTTGTCGATTTTGTCGTCTCTGTCAATTACAATTTTTCCGAGTTCAAGATTTTCCTCGAATATTGTTTTTATTGCAAACTCGATTTGTTCTTCTACAAGTGTTCCCATTTTAATCAACCTTGTTTTGAGTTTATCGAGTTCGGCTTCAAGGTATGCGTACATAATCTTTATTTTAAATTTTGTTAGAAATTACTTTAATTTAATTTTCCTTGTGTATCGTTATCCGAATTTTCCGGTGACGTAGTTTAATGTCTTTTCGTTATCCGGATTTGTAAACATTTTTCTCGTATTGGTATATTCAACAATTTTACCAAGCATAAAAAAAGCACATTTATCGCTTACTCTCGCTGCTTGCTGTAGGTTATGTGTAACTATAACAATTGTTAGATTATTTTTTAATTCAAAAATTAATTCCTCAATTTTTTCTGTAGAAATCGGGTCAAGTGCACTTGCCGGCTCATCCATAAGAAGTATTTCCGGATTTACTGCGAGTGCTCTTGCAATGCAAAGTCTCTGCTGTTGACCACCCGAAAGTCCAAGCGCTGAGTCATTCAACCTGTCTTTTACCTCATTCCATAAAGCTGATTTTTTCAAGGTCAGTTCTATAATCTCATCCAGTTTTCCTTTATTATTTATACCGTGTATTCTTGGTCCGTAAGCAACATTTTCGTATACACTCTTTGGAAAAGGATTTGATTTCTGAAATATCATTCCTACTCTTTTTCTTAATTCAACTACATCAACATTTTTCCCGTATATATCAACGTCATCAATTTTAACAGTTCCACTGATTTTTACATTGTTAATAAGGTCATTCATTCTGTTCAACGTTCTTAAAAAAGTAGATTTTCCGCATCCGGAGGGTCCTATTAATGCTGTTATTTTATTAGCTTCGAGGTCCATCGTGTTGTCTATCAATGCCTGCTTTTTTCCGTAAAATAGATTTAAATTGTGAACTGTAATTTTAGAAAATTTCATTTAGTTTACTTCAAATATTATGCATATTATTAATGTAATGTTAACTATATATAAATAAAATGTAAAATCATTTTAAACAGTTATTATAAAATTATAAAAATTAATGAATTAATAAATTCATTATTTAATATAAATTAACGGATAGGTAACAATTTCTTAATATAAATATATGATTTTAGAAGAAAAAAATAATATGAAAAAGGTTATTTTAATAGTTGATGATGAAAAAGATATAGTCGATTTGCTAAAATATAATCTTGTAATTGAAAATAAATACGATGTGCTGACAGCTTATAACGGAAAAGAGGCTCTTGAAATACTTAAAAATAACAAAACGGATTTAATTCTGCTCGATATTATGATGCCTGAGATTGACGGGTTTGAAGTGTGTAAGAAAATCAAATCCGATAAATCCACTTCCGGTATTCCAATTATATTTCTTACCGCAAAAGCGGATGAAATAGATGAAATACTCGGACTTGAAATTGGTGCAGATGATTATATCCGAAAACCAATAAGCATAAGACAGGTGTTGTCCCGTATTAAATCTGTTTTAAGAAGGTATGAAATTAAACTTGCCTCACAGGAACTTCCATCTGATGAATTTATAAAAATTAAACAACTGGAAATTAATTCAGCTGCTCATTCTGTAAAGATTAGCGGTAAGGAGATTATGTTTCCCAAAAAGGAGTTTCAACTGCTTCATTTTCTTGCTGCGAGAAAAGGAAAGGTTTTTTCGAGAGAAGTTTTGCTAAACCAAATATGGGGTGACAAAGTTTATGTCGTCGACCGAACTGTTGATGTGCATATTGCAAAAATTAGAGAAAAACTCGAAGACTATGCGGATTACATAGAGACTCTTAAGGGCTTGGGTTACAGATTTAAAGACATTGAGTAATTGTTTATGCAAAAAATAAATTATATTTGGAAATTTACACTTTTTTATGGACTTTTTTCTGTAATAACAGGAACAGTTGTTTTTTTTCTCGTGGGTCAGAATCTGAATTTTTTTTTATTACTAATTCCAATTTTTTTAGTATTATACTTAATCACTATCTTATATGTTAACATTGTTCTTTTAAAAGAAACTAAGAATATTAATAAATTAATCGAAAAAATTCAGATTCCGGATAGAGAACCTCAAAATAATTATGATAATAAGATAAGTGAACTTGACAGAGCTATGTCTGAATGTGAAGGAATTATCGGGCAAATTACGACAAAAGAAATAAAACAATGTGCCGAAGATATTAAGATTCTGATAAATAAATTTAAAGAAGAACTTTTACTTGCAAAAAAGTTTAAAATTAACAGGGGAGAATTTCTTGGAAATGTCGCTCATGAATTAAGGACACCAATTTTCACCATTCAACTTTCTATCGAAACTCTGCTCGACGGAGCTTTGAAAGATGAAAAAGTAAACGAAGAATTTCTAAGGAAAGCATTAAAACAAACCGTCAGATTGACAACTTTGGTTGATGATTTGATTTCGATTTCAAATCTCGAATCGGGCATGAAAATTAAAAAAGAATATTTTGCCCTTAATTCACTGGTGAAAGAAGTCATTAACGAAATGGAAAGAGTTGCACATCAGAGAAAAATTATGCTTGAATTCGATTCCGATTTAAAAAAGGTTGACCTGATATATGCAGATCCAATGTTAATTAAGCAGGTCTTGACTAATTTGATTGATAATTCAATAAAATATAATAATACAAACGGGTTTGTTAAATGCAGTACAATAGGACATACAAATGAGGTAAAAATAATTGTAGAAGATAACGGAATTGGAATACCTCATGATGATATCCCGAGAATATTCGAAAGGTTTTACCGTGTAGATAAAAATCGCTCGAGAGAAACCGGAGGAAGCGGACTAGGGCTTTCAATTGTGAAACACATACTCGAGCTTCATAATTGCAAAATACTAATTACGAGTAAAACAGGAGAGGGAACGAAAGTTGAATTTACATTAACAAGAACAAAGGCTTCAACAGGGACATAAGATTGTCAATATATCAGATTAACAAAGTTTCCTGAACTGGTAAGTTTCCGATAAAGAATACTTAATCATATCTATTATTTAAAAATAATTAGTTTTTTCAATGAAATCAGCGTTCTGCTTTACTTCTGCTTTGAACTATTTATTGCAATGACAAGAAAATATATGCAATTTTACGAAACTTGATTTTTACAAAAAATAATATTACTTTTAAATATTAATTAACTAAATATTGGGAGGATATAACTATGAAGAAATATCTTCAATTTTTTTCATTACTGATTGTTCTTTTAGTGGCGTTAAATGTTAACGCACAGTGGACACAAGTAGGTACAGTTCCAATATCAGGGACATGGCCAAGTATTTCGGTACCAAGTTCAAATGTATGCTGGATAGTAGGCGGTGCGAGCACGCCTATGATTTTCCGGACTGTTAATGGTGGAGTAAACTGGGTAACTATGCCTGTAAATGGTTTATTAACAAAAGCATTAATGTGTGTTTGGGCTGTAGATTCCTTAACAGCTTTTGTAGGTGACGGAGGTGATGCTTCCGGTTCTACAGGCGGAGATGCAATTGCTTCCAAAACAACTAACGGCGGTCAAAATTGGGTTCAGATGTTTAATACCGGAGGAACAGCAGGATTCTTCAATGGTATTGTATTTTCAAAAGTAAATCCATTATGGGGAATTGCAGAAAGTGACCCTCCAACCGGTGGCGCCTATTATATCCAAAAAACTGTCGATGGAGGAAACACATGGTTCCTGCAAAATCCACAGGCATCCGGTTCGGCTTCTGCACAAAATTCAATAGTTATTATTGATACGAATTTCTACGGGTTCGGTTTGAATTCTACTCCGAATAGAATCGGACTTACAACTAATGCTGGTGTTAACTGGTCATTTATTCCGCTTACAGGAGGCGGAACATCTGGATTTATCGCAGGATTTACTTTCAGTACGGACAAATTGAATGGTTTGGCTTCTGCAAGTACTGCTTCCACTACACTTGCAAGGACAACAAACGGCGGGACGAACTGGTTTTCACAAACAATACCAAGCAGTGTAACAAGTGCTTATCCAAACATTAAATGGGTACCCGGATTGCCGGTCGCTTATTGTATTATGTCATCATCAAGTACTACTGCCTGTGTTAAAACAACCAATAACGGTGCTACCTGGACAGCTATGACATTCCCCGCAGGAACGGGACAAGTTAATCACTTTGATATAGTACTGGAAGGAAACACAGTTTACGGTTATTGTATAAAAGCAACCGGCGGTGTTGTTTATAAAATGGTGGATGTTTTAGTCGGAATTAACGACCCGAATACAAACATTCCTTCTGAATTTAAACTCGAACAAAACTATCCGAATCCTTTCAACCCTGTCACCAAAATCGATTACTCACTTCCGATTTCAGCATTTGTTACTATTAATGTTTATGATGCTTTAGGCAGAAATGTATCTACTCTGGTCTCACAGCAAAAAAGTGCAGGAAACCATTTTGTTGAGTTCGATGCATCGAATCTTGGCTCAGGAGTATATTATTACACAATTAATGCCGGCAATTTTGTACAAACAAAGAAAATGATGCTTGTAAAATAATTCCTGAGTGTATTTGATTAACTTTTTCCAAAAGCCCTGAAGAAATTTAGGGCTTTTTTAGTTGCTGATTAATTTAGTAATCCGAACCTTTTTTATTAGACTTTTTAATATATTTTTTTTTAAGTAATATGTAAAATAATTAATATAAAGTTATGTTTTTTCTTTCAATAGGAGAAATTAAGACTTGGAAAACACTTTCCGAATATATACTAAAAGAACAATCCGAGCCATCCGAATATTTTTACAAGGAAATACACCCGTCTCTGAAAGCTCCTTTCCATTTTTTTATTGGCTGCCTTCTTGCATCATCAGGATTTATCGAACTTGCAAAAAAATGGTTTATAACAGGAGTTTTCTTTGAAGAAGGAGGAGTCTTTGCTAATACATTTATGCTGTCTTTTCTTAAAAGACACAACAACCGTTTAATAAAACCGGCAATAGTTTTTAATGACCCGAAACCTTATATTCACTTCACTACGACTTCTTTAATAAAAAAATCAAGAGAAAATTTTTTGCTTCATTGCAGCCATTCCATTCCAAGATTTAAAAAACCTTTCAGATTTATGGATATTGGTTGCGGAGACGGAAGTCTGACAGTTGATTTCTTGAAAAATTTAAGGGAATTCGGGCTTATTGGAGATATAGAAGAAATATTATTGATTGATTCATCGGCAGGTATGTTAATAGTTGCCGAAGATATTGTGCGGGAAAATTTTCCGGATAGCGAAATCAGAATTGTTAACCAGAGATTCGAAGATTATTCCTCGAAAATCGACAGGAAATATGACCTCGCTCTTTCCTCTCTTGCTTATCATCACATGCCTTATGAAAAAAAATTAATCAACTTAAAGATTTTAAGAAATTTTATCGAATATTTTGTTCTCTTTGAACTAAGCGCAAATAATGACACTCCACAGTTGAATTCTCCTGAAATGCTTTGTTCTTTGTATCAATCTTACGGAAAATTAATCGATTTTGTTTTTTCCAATGACGCACCGATTGAACTTGCAGAAATCTGTGTGGATAATTTTATTATGGTTGAACTTGTTTCGTTTCTTACGGAGGTTAGGGGACTAAGGTCTGACTATCATATGTTAAGAGTGCAGTGGCACGATTTGTTTTTGAAAGGACTCGGACCTGCCTTGACTTGTCTTACAAATTCTTCTGCTTATTCGGATGAGTATATTGAATTATTTACGATGATTTACGGGAAATAACAGATTGAAATATTGGGCGTGTAAGAAAAAAATTATTAAGCAGGCAAATTATTCGAATCTTTCAAACTTAAATTTATTCCATTGTTCCTTTGCATATTTAAGAAACTCATCCGGGGCATCATTAAATGATTTATCTACATTCATTTTTCCTGTACCGTAGCTTTCAGTTGGTGTTTTAACAATTCCTTCTCCTCTTATTGCATATTTATTTTCATTTTCATGCATCATTAATTTAAAAAGCGCCGGACTAACATCACCTCTGCAAGTCATTTTATAAATAAATGTACTCTCTGCAATTCCATTATTATTTAAGTCTGTAATAGATAATGATTTTGGAATATATTCAAGTGTTAAATCGAACATGCAATCTTTTTCGAAGTCCTGAATTTTCCAGAGAAGTTTTGCTGAACTTCCGCTGAGTATATAATGATATCCGTACAATTCTTTTTCAAATACAGTTTCTTCCGGATATTTTTTGTCAGGTACTTCTTTTTTCTTTGTTTCGGTCACAAGGAGTATATTGTCTCCGTTATCGTCGTCCCATCGGGCACTTGCAACTATTTTTCCTTTGTACTCGACTCCGGAAGGTATCTCTTTCAGATTATATTCAATTTCGCCTAAACCCGTAGATTTTTTTCTTTCCTCTTTTTCTTCCGAACTGCCGGTTGCAGTTGCTGTTTTATTTTCTTCTGGTTCGGTTTTAACAGTTTCCTGTGTTTTTTGTTCGGTTTTATCTTTCTTAAGTATTCCGCAGGAACTGAACATAAATAAAAGAACGAAAATAAAGATTAAATTTTTCATATCTATTAATTTAATTTTTTATTAAAATAATTAAATAAAATGTTAATTTAAATTCAAGAATCCTTATTTATTATAACGCAACTAATATAATATTAATTCGTATTATAATAATAATTAAATTTTTTTTATTAAATTTTACAGGAGTAATTTATGTTAAAAAAACTTTTTTCATTGTTAATTTTTTTATTTCTCGTTTTTTCTTTAACTGTCTTTGCTCAGGATAATATTCCGGATTATTCACAAACACCGAGAAAAGATATTCCGGAAGAATTTACATGGAATACAAGGAATTTATATCCCACAGAAACCGAGTGGGAAACAGACAAAGAAATGGTTAAGCAGCAAATAAATCGAATTCCGGAAATGGCAAAGGACTGGACTTCGTCCGCTGCAAAGATGATGGAAATGTATAATTTGATAACAGATATTACGATAAAACTAGGAAAACTATATGCTTATGCAAGTCATAACGGAGCTTCAGACCTCAGTAATACTAATTATCAAAAGCTTAAAGGAGATATACAGGTAATATATGTTGACTTAGGAACTAAACTTGCATTTATGAACAATGATATCATTTCGCTTGGAGAAAATAAATTTAATGAATATTTGACATCAGAACCCGGATTAAAAGATTATAAATTCAGAATATCAAATATATTCAGAGAAAAAAACCATATACTTCCTGAAGACCAGCAAAGAATTGTGTCTTTGACAGGTCTTTTCAGCAATGCTTTCAGTAAAGCAGCTAAAATGCTTAATGATGTTGAAATCCCCAACCCTGAAGTTACGTTGAGCAACGGTAAGAAGGTAACTTTGAGTTATGTAAATTATGCGCTGCACAGAAGTTCTAAAGATGCTTCAGACAGAAGTCTTGTCATGAGAACGTTTTGGGAAAATCATAAGAAATTCGAAAACACTTTTGCAATTTTACTCGATGCCGAAATGAAATCTCAGTATTTCAGTGCAAAGACACGAAAATTTAATACTTGTCTGCAAGCAAGATTATTCGGAAACAACATAGATACAATGGTATATTTAAATATGGTGAAAGCGGTTCGTGATAACCTTGGTTCTCTTCATAAATATCTCGTTTTGAAAAAAGAATTATTGGGTCTTGATATATACCGTTATGAAGATTTATATGCTTCGGCTGTAAAATCTGTGGAAAAAAAATATACTTATGACGAAGCAAAGAAAATATTGCTGGAAGCGATGAAACCTCTCGGAGATGATTATGTAGATATTTTAAAAACTGCTTTTGCAAACCGATGGATTGATATCTACCCTAATCTCAATAAAGAATCAGGTGCATATTCTTCAGGTGTTTACGGAGTTCATCCATTTATTAAACTTAATTATGACGGAGAATATGACGGTGTAACAACCGCAGCGCACGAACTCGGGCATGCTGTACATTCTTATTTATCTTACAAAACACAACCATATCCCGACGCACAATATCCCACATTTCTTGCTGAAGTTGCGTCTACTTTTAATGAAAACCTCCTGATGGAATATTTACTTGAATATGAAAAAGACGACTTATTTAAATTGTTTATTCTTGATAATTATCTTGAGCAGGTAAGAGCAACAATTTTCAGGCAAACTTTATTTGCCGAATTCGAACTTGAAATGCACAGACAGGTTGAACAGGGAAAAACACTTACAGCCGATTGGCTAAGTAACAAATATCTTGAACTAACGAGATATTATTATGGCCATGAAAAAGGTATTACAGAAGTGGATGATTATATACAGAACGAATGGAGTGTTATTCCGCATTTCTATTTGAATTTTTATGTGTTTCAGTATAGTACCGGTTTGATGGCTTCAATGGCATTAAGTGATATGGTCTTAAACGGCAAAGAAAAAGAAAGAAAGCAATACATAGAGTTTTTAAGTTCCGGTGGCAACGATTTTCCAATTGAAATATTGAAAAAAGCGGGAATTGATATGTCGGATACGCAATCTTATGTTAAAGCTTTAAACAGATTCAGTAAACTCGTAAATGATATGGAAAAACTTGTTGTAAAATTAAAATCGGAAGGAAAATTATAATATTAATAATTTGATGAAATTAAAAAGGCTGTTCTGTTAAGTACAGCCTTTTTTAATGTATATTCATTTCTCTTAATCTTTTTATTCTGCTTTCTATACTCGGGTGTGTGCTGAAAATCGACACCCTGCGTCTGGATTGAATTTTCGCGATTGAAAATGAATTCTTTTTGTCAAGCATACCGGTATAACCTCCGAGCGTTTCAAGTGCTGAAGCCATAGCAGAAGGTGAGGTTAGTTTTGCCGATCCTGCGTCTGCTCTGTATTCACGCCATCTTGAGAATGCTGCAATCGGTATATAAGCAAGCAGCATAAATACAGTTTCAAGTACAGAAACTACCAGAAAATATGCGAGAAATCCGAGTCCGCCTCTGTCATCATCACCTCTCAGGAAATTATCAATGGCTATTGCGATAATTCTTGCAAGAAACATTACAAAAGCGTTTGCCAATCCCGTTAAGAGTGTCAGGGTTAACATATCACCGTTTTTTATGTGTGATATTTCATGTGCAGCGACTGACTGTATCTGCTCGTGATTCATCGAATTTAACAGTCCTGTAGAAAAAGCAATTATAGATTTTTTTGGAGATGAACCCGTAGCAAATGCATTCGGTTCGTTGGAATGATAAACTCCTACTTCGGGCATTGGAAGTCCTTCTCTCTCAATTAGTCTTTGAACCATATTGTAAATCCATCGGGCATTTGCGTCTGAGGTATTTGGTGTAATAACTTGTATTCCGTATGCTTTTTTTGCCATCCACCGGCTGATCAGTAATGAAAAAAATGCTCCGCCCATACCCCATACGAAACAAATTAACATTAATCCGTAAACACCTTCTCCGCGTATTCCAAGCAGGGAAATTACAATTCCGAAAGTAATTAGTATTAATAAATTTGTAATGAGAAAAAGTCCTACTCTTCTTAAGACTGACATTTTGTTTCCTCCTTTATTAATACAAACAAAAATTTAAGTAATAAATTTAAAAAAGATTCTTGGTTAATTTTATTAATTACAAGACTGACTATTTACCAATTACTTTTTTTACTTTTTCGAGTGCCCAGTCAATTTCATTTTTTGTAATAACGAGTGGCGGAGCAAATCTGATTACATTTTCGTGTGTTTCTTTGCAAAGGACACCGAGTTTTTTGAGTGATTCACAGTATTGACGTGCTCCCCCCGCTTCAGGTTTCAGTTCTACTCCAATGAAAAGACCTTTGCCTCTTATTTCTTTTACAATATCGGTTTTAATTTCATTCAGTTTTCTTCTGAAATAATTTCCAAGCTCATACGATTTTTCAATAAGACCTTCCTCTATTAAGACTTTTATGCTTTCTCTTGCAATTGCGGCACCGAGCGGATTTCCTCCGAATGTAGAGCCGTGGTCTCCAGGTTTAAAAACACCAAGAATTTCCTTCGAGGAAAGTACTGCCGATACGGGATAACAACCGCCTGAAAGGGCTTTTCCGATTGTTACAACATCCGGCTTAATTCCTTCATATTCATATGCAAATAATTTTCCGCTTCTACCGAGTCCTGATTGTATTTCATCCGCTATCATTTTAACATTATGCGTTTTGCATATTTCATAAGCGCTTTTAAGATATCCTTCAGGAGGTACGATGACACCGCCTTCTCCTTGTATTGGTTCGATG
>VGWA01000021.1 GCA_016873795.1 Ignavibacteria bacterium | reverse complement strand
CTATCAATTGCGGATGTTTTTCATTAGATCCATCCACAAAAAGTGAAATATTAATAAGAATAATTCAGGATATATTTTTACTTTTATTTACATTTATAATATTATTATATTCTAAGACAAAAAAAATCGTATTAAACAATAAGGAGTCAGAAAATGTCAAACAGCAACGCATTTAGTTTAAAAAAAGTATACATAACATATTTAGTCGGCGGAATATTAATTATTATCGGCTTATTTACTTTAATAATAACGAATTCAAAACTTTCTGCAACAGCTAAAGGTCCGAAAATAGTCTTCGAAGAAGAATCACACTATTTCGGAAAAGTACCGCAGGGACCTCAGTTACAATATAATTTCAGGTTTAAAAATAAAGGCAATGAAGTACTAAAAATAGAAGATATAAGAACCAGCTGCGGTTGTACAGGTGCAACCGTAGGAGACAAGAAAGAGTATAAAAAGAATGAAGGCGGTGAAATATCCGTAACATTCAATACTCAAAGGACGAATCGGACCGCAGGAAAAAGAAATCAGAGTATTTTCAAACGACCCGGAAAACGGAGAAAAAATATTAAAAGTATCCTGTGATATCGATCCCACTATGCAATTTTAATCTTATCATTTTTATACACTGTTTATTAACATTCCAATAATGAATAATAAAAGTTTACTCAACAGAGTAAAAAGAAAAACTCTGTATGATGAAGCTGTGTGTTCAGATGTGTATGAATTTATTTTCGAAATTTTTAAAAATGAATTAAAAGCAAATAAATATATAAACATTGATGATATAGGGGAATTTCGGGTCAAATTCAACGAATTAGAAGTCGAATATAATGTTTCAAAGAAAAAAAATATTATAAGACCTCCTAAAGAAAAAATAATCTTTAAGTGTTCAGAAGAGCTTATAAAAAAAATTAATTTTCCCGGTGAATAGGCAGACAATTATAAAACATATTTCCGAACGATTTTCAATTGACGAAACACAAGCAACAAATATTTATGATACAATATTTTCAGAGATTATTAATTGTTTTCAAAAAGAAAAAAATCTGAATATCGAGGGATTCGGAAAGTTTATTGTAAGACACAGAAAAAATCAAAAAGACAAAATAGAAAAATGGATATCATACTCACCTGCAAAAAAGTTTTTAGATGAAATAAATTCTCAGTTTTGTCATTTACCGCCTTACACGGAAACAGAGCCAGTACAGGAAAAAATCAGCCAATTAATAGAAAATTACAGTATAGAAATAAAAGATACCGTAACACAAACAAAAGCACGCAATGAAGTATTAACAGAGGACAATATTGAGACTACAAATAATAAACCCTCTTCAACGGAAACGGAAACACAAAATACAGACATAAGTGAAAAAATATCAGCAGTTAATAATATTACAAGTGTGAATCAGAATTCTACAGATAATAAAACGGAATTTTTCGATGCGAATGAAAAAGTATCGAAGATAGATGATATACGTCACAGATACGAACTGGAAATAGAAAAATTAAAAATGAAACTCGATGATAATTCAGGTGATGATATAGAAAAGGATATTGAAAATTTCAACAGTTTAAGAAAAGATTTTGCCAGTTTAATCTCAAAAGACACTTCAGACAGGAAAAATCAGGATAATAATCCGAAAAATAACGAAGAAAAGCCGTTCGAAAACTCCGAACAGGAATTAAAAATTCCGGATGATTTGAAAAATCTTAATGATGAAATAAATCGCAGCAGTTAGAAAATTCCATTCTTTAGTTTTTCTTCTGTACAAATCTTGTATAAAGAAGAGAAAAAAATCCCGAGAGAAAAATTAAGGCTGTAATAACCGTAAAAATTTTGGGAAACAAATCAGGATTTTTCATATGAAACGTTTTTTCTTTAATTCTTCCGATTTCTCTTGTAAAAACCGCCTTTTGATTAATTTCAGTCTCATAAAGCATATTTCCGAACGGATCAATAACAGAGGAAATGCCTGTATTGGCACATCTTACAATCCACCTTCGATTTTCAATCGCTCTGAAAACCGCATATCTGTTATGCTGATATGTACCGAATTTTTTGCCCCACCATCCGTCATTAGTAATTACAATTCCAAATTCAGCACCCTTCGAGAAGAATCCCGAAAAAAAACCTGGATAAACCGATTCATAACATATACCCGCACTGAATCTGACTGTATCATAAGGATTATTTTTCACAGGTAATTTAAATACCGTTAAATCCTTACCGCTTTGATATGAGCTGATTCCCACTCCCCATTTGATTATCTCTCCGAAAAACGAAAAATATTCCTGAAAGGGTGCTTTCTCGCTTCCGGTTACAAGTTTTATTTTATGATATTTTTGTATATTGTTCTGACTTACATTACTGTCAATTAAAATTGCAGAGTTATAAGTAGAATATTTTACTTTGCTGTTTTGAACATTTTTTGCATCCGGAGGTGCTTTAGTACTATCCGTAAAAATTTCATAATCCGGAACACCCATAAAAATCGGTAAATTAAGAGAATCCGATATATTTCTGAATGTATTGAAATCTTTTTCATTATAAGAAAAAAGCAGATAGAAAGGAACTGCAGTTTCCGGAAATACAACCAGATCGGGTTTCGGGTCGGCATGATGAATTTTTATAATATCTTTTACATAATCGTTAATCAACGTATCTTTAATACCACCCCATTTCAACCAGGGATCAATATTAGGTTGAATTACCCCTATATTAATTTTCTCAAATCCGTAATATTCCGAAAATCTTGTCTTCTCTGAAAGATGAGTATAAATTCCCGGCAGTATGTATAAAACGATTAGTACAATTCCTGATACAGCGGATTTTTTTCTGTTTTGTTCGGTAAAAGACAGATAAAAAATAAAAAGTAAAGTGCAAATCAGCATAACCCAGAGAGATAATCCATAGATACCGGTGATTTCTATAAACTGAATTTTATACAGCTGATGAGAAAACGCATTTCCGGCATGATACCATGGAAAACTCAAATCCCCGAATGAGAAAATAAATTCACAGGCAGTCCAGATAAAAGGAAAAGCAAAAAGTTTTAATATATCGAATTTGTTTTTAAAAACATTCTTTCTGAAAAAATAAAAAACAAAAACCGGCACAAGAAAAAATAACGGTTGTATAATCATAACCAGGATACCCGCCAGAATCAAAAATTTATCCGCATCTTCTTTTATACCGCTTAAAGCAATCCAAGACCCGGCAATAAGTTCAAATACAAGAAAGGCGGTATAGCTTCTCACAAAAAGCTGTTTGTAATTTTCCGATTTAAAAATCACGAAAATAAGAACAGCAACTCCCGGAAAATACAGCATACTCATATCTATTGGAGGAAAAGCAAGAGCCATCAATATCCCGGACAACACGGATAAGACAATAATTTTAGGATTTCGGGATTTCAGCTTTTTTTTCATCTTTCAGAATTTTGAATTTCTTATTGACTGTTTTCCACATAAACAACAGAACCAGTCCGATTATTACCCCAATAATTACACCTCCGAGAACATCTGAAGGATAATGCACTCCGCAAAATATTCTCGATAAAGCCAGCAATGATGCACCCGTATAAAGAAAATATTTTGCTTTCGGATAGAAATGCGACATTAAAACAGCTCCGGCAAAATTATTTACGGCGTGAGAAGAAGGAAACGAAAATGAATTAATGCAATTAACAAGCAGATGAACGTCCGGAAGAACTATGCAGGGTCTTGTCCGCTGAACCAGACTTTTTATAAGATTACTGCTGACCTGATCGCTAATTGCCACACATATCAGAATAAGAATTCCTGCTATTAAACCCCGTCTTCCTCCCTGAATCACCATATACAACCAAACCAACAGATAAAAGATATACCAGTTTTTTTCGGTAGTAATAAAAGGCATTACTTTATCCGTCAAAGGATTTGCAAGCGTAACATTTATAAAATAAAAAACCGATACATCTATGTTATAAAGGAATTCCAATGTTATAATATTTTATTTATAAAGTAAAACTACGGAATAAGATGCACAACCTTTTTTATTTCCTAAATCTCCTATACTCTCCGGTGTTGTAGCTTTTACCGAAATATTTTTACATTTAAGAATTTTTGAAATATTTTTTTTCATTTCATTTATAAAAGGGTAAATTTTAGGTTCCTGCAAAATCAAAGTACAATCAACATTTGCAATTTTCCACTTTTTTGACTTTTAATTATTTCCAATGATTTTTAAAAGTATTAAACTGGAAATATTTTTATATTTCAAATCCGTATTGGGAAATTGATGTCCGATATCTTCCATCCCTGCCGCACCAAGCATTGCGTCACAAATCGAGTGCAAAAGAACATCAGCATCCGAGTGACCATCAAGACCTTTCGAAAAAGGAATTTTAACGCCGCCGAGAATCAGCTTTCTTTTTACAGTAAATTTGTGAATATCATAACCAATGCCAATTCTGTAATTACAAGTTTTCATATTAATAATTTTATTAATTTCAAAATAGAAATTTTTAAATTAATTTTTCAGTTAAAAAAGCAAACTAAAAAAAGTTTTTTATGATTAACAAACATTGAATTTGTATTTTACCATTTCACAACACCGCCTGATTATTAATTATAAATCCAAAGACCGAAAATCGGAATCCGAGCTCCCTAAACAATTCCAATCCGGATAATTTTTTCACCATATTTTTTTTTAAGCTTATCTATTGAATAATACGGCAGATAAATTCTTTTGTCAAACAATTCCAGATTTTCTCTTCTCAAATCGGTCTGCAGGTCAAAAGTATATAATCCGAACATTCTTGCCCGATAAGCGATGCAGGGTCTGGGAAATTTTCTAAATATAACCATTGCAGCCTCAAATAGTATTCTGTCATCGTTTGTATATTGTATCAATTTAATTTTATCCCCGGCATAACGAAGATCTTCGTATCTTATAACAAGCCCCATATATCCGGCAATAAGCTTCTTTGCTCTGAGTTTCCTTCCGACATACTCACACACTTTCCGGATTTCTTTAATTACGTCATTTTCTTTATAAACATTCTCATAAAGGGTATGATTATGACTTATTGATTTTGATTTCGGTTCGGGTCTTTTACTATGAACAAGGGAAGTATCTTCTCCCCGGGCAAGTTTTCTTAATATTACTCCGTTAATCCCGAACTCTTTTCTCATCGAGCCAACAGATGAATTTGCAAGGTCACCGACTGTAATTATATTCATAACCGACAGTCTCCGGGCAATTCTTCTGCCTACACCCCATATTTTTTCAACAGGCAAGCTATATATCCTGTTCCTGTCTTCCGGAGATATAATGGTAAGTCCATCCGGTTTCTGAAATTTTGTAGCCATTTTAGCATACGTCTTATTGTAAGAGCACCCTATTGAAACCGTAAGATTTTCTTCCTGTTTTACCTTCTTTTTAATTGCCAGAGCAAGCCAATGCGCCTGACTAAAATCTGCCACTACGGATGTTACATCTATAAAACACTCATCTATGCTGTATTGCTCCATGCAGTCATCAGGGACAAAAGACTTTAAAATATCAAGCAGATTAAACATAATAGATTCATATTTAGGTCCGTAACAGGGAACCGAGAGCAATTCAGGACATAACTTTTTTGCTTCCCAGACACTCATACCTGTTTCCACACCGAATTTCCGTGCTTCATAGGAGGCAGTCATTACAATTCCTTTTTCCTTTCCATATCCGCCGACCGAAACGGGTTTACCTCTCAGCGCCGGGCAATCCCTTTGTTCAACCTGTGCAAAGAATGCATCAAAATCCAAATGCATAAAATAACGATTTTTAAACTCTCCTATACTGAGGTTCATATCCCTGATATGTGGAAATGAATATAACGGCATCAGCCTTACCCGTTTAAATACCTGTGCCGAACTTTCATTTTCACGTGGTATAAAAAAACCCGAACTTATATTAATCTCATTCATACCATATTAATTTATGGTATATATATAAAATATAAAAGGTATTTTTTTTCCCTGCTTAAACAGCAGGTGCTTTTAGCACTGTTTAATTGTTTTATCCGGGATAAAGATTTATCTTTTTTCCAGATATTTGTTTGTTTGCGATTTAATAATCCGAATTCTTCCTGACAGCAGTTTTTTTATTCATACAGAGTTTAAAAAATTAATCCGATTTGCATTGAGTAATAAAAATAAACTGAATAATTTTGTTAACTTATGAAAAACACAAAATACTTTTTAATTTTAAGAATAATTGTTCTATTTGCTTTCGCACTGATTTTTTCCGGCTGCGGTTACAACACTCTTGTAACTCAGGAAGAGCAGGTAAGTTCATCCTGGGCTCAGGTTGAAAACGCATATCAAAGAAGAGCCGATCTGGTTCCTAACCTCGTAAAAACGGTTGAAGGAGCCGCAGATTTCGAAAAATCCGTACTGACAGAAATCACGGATGCAAGGAGTAAAGTCGGACAAACTCAAATAACACCTGAAGACTTAAGCGACCCCGAAAAATTTGAGAAATTCCAGCAATCACAGGACAAGCTGTCATCTGCCTTATCCAGGCTGCTTGTTGTCGTCGAAAATTATCCGCAGTTAAAATCAAATGAAAACTTTCTTCAATTGCAGGCGCAACTGGAAGGAACGGAAAACAGAATATCGGTTGAGAGAAAAAAATTCAATGAATCTGTTCAACAATTTAACTCAACGGCAAGATCTTTTCCAACCATAATTACTGCTAAAATATTCGGTTTTAAGGAGAAACAATATTTCAAAGCAAAGGAAGGTTCAGATATTGCTCCGGATGTTAAGTTCGATTTTAAAAAAGAGAGCAAAGATAATAAATAATCAGAACTACTTCTCTGAATTTCATAATTAATATTTTTTATTTATTAGTTAAAGCTAATCAATAGAAATAAAATTTATATAATATGCAAGCAGTTATAATGGCAGGGGGATTTGGTACGAGGTTGAGACCTCTAACCAACAACATTCCAAAGCCGATGGTTCCTATCGTAAACAAGCCTATTCTCGAGCATCTGATATCACTATTAAAAATTCATAACATCAAAGAATACATAGTATTATTATATTATGAACCCGAAATTATAAGTAATTTTTTAAAAGACGGACAGCATTTAGACGTTGACATAAAATACATTTTGCCGGACAGAGATTACGGAACAGCAGGAGCAGTAAAATTATCGGAAAAATATATAACAGATGATTTTCTGGTAATCAGCGGAGATGTCCTTACAAATTTCAACCTTTCGGAATTTCACAATTTTCACAAAGAAAAAAATTCAACAGCAACTATATCATTATACAGTTCCGAGAATCCTCTTCAGTACGGAATAGTACTTATGGATAATGACAACAAAATTGTCAGATTCCTCGAAAAGCCTTCATCTTCCGAAGTTTTTTCCGATACAATAAATACCGGTATTTATTATTTCAGTAAAGAGATATTCAATTATATTCCTGAAGGTGAGAACTTTGATTTCTCGGGAGATTTATTTCCACTACTGCTCGGGAAAGGAATTCCGTTATACGGATTCAAGAGCAACGGTTACTGGAGAGACGTAGGAAATCTGGAGGAATATATTTATGCAAATCTTGATTCATTGAAGGGTACTCTTGGTTACATTCAGGAAAGAGATTACTACGGAAACTGTATATCCGGTACGGCAAAAATTGATCATGATGTGATTATCGAGAATTCGATTTTAGGTGAAAATGTAGTACTCGAAAAAGGCTCGGTAGTTAAAAATTCCGTGATATGGAATAACGTCAAAATCGGACAAAAAGTAAGTTTATTATATGATGTTATAGGCTGCAATTGCAATATCGGGCAAAACACGCGAATCAACGATTTTGTATTTATCGGAGACAATGTGAAAATCGGCAAGAACGCATTCATAAGTTCAAGCATAAAAATCTGGGATGAAAAGGAAGTTGAAGATAATGTTAAAGTAACCAAAAGTTTGATACACGAAGATACATTCTTCGGGGAATTATTTACGGATTCAAGAATAACCGGCTCATCCAATCTGCAGATTAATCCGGAATTCGGTGCTAAACTTGGTGCTGTATACGGTGCTTACGTCGGCAGGAAAAAGAAAGTACTAATAGCCCGGGATGTAGACGATGTTTCCAACCTGATAAAGCGGGCGATATCAAGCGGACTGTTATCATCCGGAGTTGAAGTAATAGATTTACAAATGATACCAATACCAATTATGAGGCAGGAATTAAAAGGCGGAACAGGATTTGGCGGTATTTTTATCAGAAAATCTCCTTTTGACAAAGAAGTAACGGACATAATATTTTTCGGTAAAGACGGTAAAGACCTGCCAAGCAGCAAGACCAAGGCAATCGAAAGATTATTTTTCAGTGAAGAATATGAAAGAGTAGATTTTAAAAACGTCGGAACAATAAGATATCCCGAACGAACAAACGAAAAATACAAACAACACTTTCTATCTTCCCTTGATATTAATGCCATTAAGAAAAAGAAATTTAAAATTGTAATCGATTATTCTTTTGGAATTGCTTCCACAATTTTCCCGAATATTTTAGGTGAATTCAACTGTGAAATTGTATCTCTTTCCGCTCATCTCGATAAACATCAAATGACAAGAACCGCAGAACAATTCAAAAAAGCAATGGATAATTTTTGTTATGCTGTTAAATCACTAAATTTCGATATGGGTTTTATGATAGATGCGGGAGGAGAAAAAATCTGGTTAGCACGGAATGACGGACATCTTTTAGATGATGACAGGTTTCTATGTTTTGTTTTAAAACTTTTTCTTATGGTTACACCTGAAGTGAAAAAAATAGCGGTACCGGTTCAAGCATCAACGGTAATTGACAAAATTGCAGAAGAATACGGAACTGAAGTAATAAGAGTTAAAAACACACATTATTCTATGATGCAGGCATGCGAAGATAAAGAAGTAAAATTTGTAGGCGGAACAAAACGCGGTTTTTTGTTTCCTGAGTTCCTGTACGCCACGGACGGAATGTTTTCAATTGCAAAAATACTTGAAATGATTGCCAAAAGCGGAACAACATTTCAGGATATTGATTCGATGATACGAAAATTCTACATTAAAAAAGTCAACATAATTACTACAAAAGAAGATAAAGGAAGAATACTCAGAAAATTTATGGAAGACACTATACAATACAGACAAATTTTAATAGACGGGGTAAAAATATATCTGAACGACTTTGACTCCGTACTTTGTATGCCCGACCGTTCCCGCAATCTTGTTCATATAAATGTGGAAACCGATTCTGAAGAAAAAAGCACTAAATTACTCGAAGAATATAAAAGAATAGTTGAAAGTTATACGTCATAAAAATACTGAAATAATGATAAAAAAAATTAATTTTAAACAATATGAAAGTAAGCGATATATTATCGGAAAATGTGATAGCAGTAAATCTTAAAGCAGCAGACAAGACAGAATCAATTAATAAGATGATTGATCTTGCAAACAAATCCGGAAAGATTTTAAATCTCGAGAAAGTAAAGGAATGCGTATTTGAAAGGGAAAAACTTGTTTCAACAGGAGTTGGTAAAGCTTTTGCAATTCCACACGGTAAAACCGACGAAATAACTGATATTGTAGGAGCATTTTCTATACTTGAATCTCCGATTGATTTCGAATCAATAGACAATGAAAAAGTTAAATTTATATTTCTTCTAATAGGTAAAGATGCACTTTTAAATGCGCATATAAAATTATTAAGCCGAATATCCAGATTAATGAACAAAGACGGATTCAGAGAAAAATTGTTAACCGCTAAAAATAGTGAAGAAGTGTTGAAATTATTCAGAGAAGAAGAAATGGGTTACATCGATATTTAAAAAAAAATATTAGTTACTAACTTATCTCTTTTTTTTTTTATTTTATATTATTATATTTGTTTTAGCAATTTGGATTTAAATATAAAGTTCTTTATTAAATAAAAGTTTTTTTCATATACCCCCTCCCTCCAAATCAACTACATACACCTGGCAGCCAGGAGCCACCCCCTCCTGGCTGTCGTTTTTTTATACCGGACTTTCTTACTATTATTTTTTTCTAAAAATTAATCAGGATTCCATTTTTTATATTGTTATAGTATTAAAAACCTGTACAATTTTTTTAAGAAAACAAAAATGAGATGAAGAGTTAAGATTAATGGTTCGGTAACTATAATAATTGTTTGATAAATATATAGTTTAGCCTTTATATATCCGTTAGAATGAAAAATTTACAAAAAATTTTGTCTGTTTTATTTTATAAATTATAAGTAAATTTATGGATACATAAAAATTAAATGACAAAAAAACAAATTATTATAATTAAAAACAATATTTATGGCTAAAGAAAAAAAATTTGTATACTATTTTGGCGGAAAAAAGGCAGAAGGTAAAGCTGATATGAAATCCCTCCTTGGAGGAAAAGGTGCAAATTTAGCAGAAATGGTTAATCTGGGACTACCGGTCCCGGCCGGTTTTACGATTACCACCGAAGCATGTACCTATTATTATAAGAACAATAAAAACTATCCAAAAGATTTAAAAAAACAGGTAATAAAGGCACTCGAAAAAGTAGAAAAGGAAAGGGGAGCAGAATTCGGGGACAAAGATAATCCGTTATTAGTATCCGTACGTTCCGGAGCAAGAAGTTCTATGCCGGGAATGATGGAAACTGTTTTAAATGTCGGTCTAAATGACGCAACACGCGAAGGTTTAATTAAGAAAACCAATAATCCGAGATTTGTATATGATTCACAAAGGCGATTAATTCAGATGTACTCTGATGTGGTTATGGAGAAAGCAGCAGGAATAGAAACAGAAGAAGGAAAAGGTATTAGACAGCAGTTAGAAAAAGAATTAGTAAAGATGAAAGGGAAAAAGGGAGCAAAGAGCGATACAGATTTAACAGCCGATGATTTGAAAGAACTAATTGAGATTTACAAAGCAAAAATTCTTGATATACTCGGCAAACCATTTCCCGAAAATGCAATAGATCAGTTATGGGGTGCAATCGGCGCGGTATTTCAGAGCTGGATGGGAAAAAGAGCAGTTGCTTACAGAGAAATCGAAGGAATTCCTGATGACTGGGGAACGGCTGTAAACGTACAGTCGATGGTATTTGGAAATATGGGCGAGTCATCCGCAACGGGTGTTGCATTCACAAGAAATCCTGCTACAGGAGATGACCATTTTTACGGCGAATGGCTGCCTAATGCTCAGGGAGAAGATGTTGTAGCCGGAATAAGAACTCCGAATCCAATTAATGAGGTAGGAAAAAGCGAACATAATCAGCATCTTCCGTCACTCGAAATCGCAATGTCAAAAGTTTACAAAGAACTTGATAAAATAGAAAAAAATCTTGAAAAGCATTACAGAGACATGCTTGACCTTGAATTTACAATTCAGGAAGGAAAACTCTATATGCTTCAATGCAGGGTTGGTAAAAGAAACGGGACAGCAGCCGTTAAAATGGCACTTGATATGTTAAAAGAAAAGTTAATTATAAAAGAAGAAGCTGTAATGAGAGTACAACCTGCACAACTGGATGAATTATTACACCCGATTTTAGATCCTGCAGCAGAGAAGAGCACAAAGATACTGACAAAGGGACTCCCGGCAGGTCCGGGAGGTGCAACAGGACAGGTTGTATTTACAGCGGAAGAGGCAGTCGAATGGAAAAAACAAGGCAAGAGAGTTATTCTGGTAAGAGAAGAAACAAATCCGGAAGATATTGAAGGAATGAGAGCTGCTGTAGCGATATTAACAGCAAGAGGCGGAATGACATCGCATGCAGCACTTGTTGCAAGAGGATGGGGTAAATGCTGTATAGTCGGAGCAGGAAACATAGAAGTGGATTTGGAGAAAAAAGAATTTTTAGTCGATGGATTTGTTGTTAAAGAAGGAGACTGGATTTCATTGAATGGAACCAGAGGATATGTTTATCCCGGAGAACTACCAATGAAAGATGTAGATATAAAAAATCCTATTCTTTCAAAATTCTTAAAAATTTGTGATGACTTAAGAGAAATGGGTGTAAGAACTAACGCAGATACACCTTCAGACGCCAAAAAGGCACTGGAATTCGGAGCGGAAGGAATAGGACTTCTAAGAACAGAGCATATGTTTTACGGAAAACATTCTGAAGAACCTTTATTCTTATTAAGAAAAATGATAATATCTACGACACTCGAAGAAAGGAAAGAAGCTTTAGAGGAATTATTCCCTTATGTAAAAGCAGACATAAAAGGTGTTTTAGAAGCAATGGACGGACTTCCGGTTACTATCAGAACTCTCGACCCTCCGTTACACGAATTCGTTCCTAATGATGAAGATGACAGAAATAAATTAGCAGAGTCCCTGAGCATAACAATGGATGAATTTGTAGAAAGAACTGAATTACTGAAAGAGAGCAACCCGATGTTAGGACACAGGGGTGTCAGGCTTGGCATTACCTATCCCGAAATAGTAGAAATGCAGGTTAGAGCAATTTTTGAGGCAGCTGCTGAGTTAATCAAAGAAAGGAAAAAACCGTATCCGGAAATCATGATACCGGTAGTCGGAATTTACACCGAGCTTAAGCATCAATATGAGATTATTAAAAGAGTTTATGAAGAAGTAATAACAAAATTCGGATTAAAAAAGATAAAACATTCAATCGGAACGATGATAGAAATTCCTCGTGCGGCGATTACGGCGGATAAAATTGCACAGTATGCTCAATTCTTTTCATTCGGTACGAATGATATGACTCAAATGGGTTTTGGTTATTCCAGAGATGATACAGGCGGATTTCTTAACGATTACATAGAAAAAAAGATTTTAAGAAATGACCCGTTTGCAATCATTGACAGAGACGGAATCGGCGAATTGATGAAAATTGCAGTCGAAAAAGGAAGAAAAATAAATCCTAAATTAAAAATCGGTATTTGCGGAGAACACGGCGGAGATCCTTCGTCGGTTGAATTCTGTTATCAGCTCGGATTAAATTACGTAAGTTGCTCACCTTACAGAGTACCGATTGCGAGATTAGCCGCAGCGAAGGCAAGCATAAGGAAAAACGGAAAAAAGAAGAAAAAAAAATAAATCTGAAATTTGACGCAAAAAAAGGGCTGTGAATTTATCGCAGCCCTTTTTATTATAAAAAACTTTTATGTTATACTATTTTTATAATTAAAATTTTATATCTCAGTCAGTCTTTTTAATTTTTATTCTTACCTTGTCACCCTTTCTTTTGATTTTAATATCCTCATCATTCAAATTCCAGTCCTGATATTTATTTTTCAAGTCATCCCGTATGTCTTCATCCGTCATATTTTTATATTTATCGGTTTCATCTATTAAAATTCTCAGATTTTTTACCCTGCTGTTTAAATCTGCCATATCAATTTCGTTCGTTTCTTTAATTTTTATTTTTATATCTTTAATTTTAGCTTTCAGGCTGTCCCTCCAACCCGGTCTATCAATGCCTTTGATAATCATTTTCATTTCTTTCATATTAGATTCCAGACTATCCATAAATTCTTTATTGATATCATCCATTTTTATTTTCATCTTTTTTAAATTTCTCTTAAGACTATCCAAACACAATGAAAGATGTTTATCAATATTTATTTTAATTTTTTGTCCTTCAACCGAATCTATTATTATTTCAGGGATATTGATATCCAAATCAATTTTAAAGTTTTCAGTTGAATCCATTTCATCAAACATTTCATCAGGTAATTCAGGAAAATCAAAATCGAAATCTTCGAATTTCAAGCAGTTAATCTCAGGCTCAAGACAGGACAAAGCAGAATCAAGATATTTTTCTATATCAAGCTCTACTATAACAGTGCTGTCCGTATATAAAATATTTTTAGTCAAGTTATGACTTAATGCTGCAATAATGACCGAAACGCTGACTACAATAAAAATCAAAGCAGCTGCCGATAATATAATTATTTTTTTCATATGAGTATTTTCTTATTTTTTTTCTGTTGCTGATTCAGGCAGTAATAAACCTTCATCATCATTTTTTTCTTTGTGTTTTTTAATTTCATCTTTCATTTTTTCTTTATCCAGTTGCATTTTTTTCAATTCCTCAATTCTCTTTTTATTTTCTTCTTTAAATTGTTTTTTATATTCGTAATTTAAATTTTCCAAATCCTTGTAATCTTCGATATCCAGTTCAATTTCTATTTCCGGAATTTCAATCGGAATATGCTCAATACCTTCCGGACTTATTTTCAGCTCAACAGGATCAGGGGTAAACACTATTATTTTTCTTTTATTTTCTTTATTACTTTCAGGAATATTTTTTACGTCTATTATAAATTTATTATCTTGTTTATCAAAAGTTACACCAAACGATTCAAGGTGTTTATCCAATTCGGATTTATCTTTTGCAGAATACTTTTCGACCTGTTCTTTAATTCTTTCGAGGTCAATTTTGACCTTTTGCATTTCTTCCTTAATATTTTGTTTTATTTCGGATTGAATTTTAATTTTTAAATTTTTATTCAAATTTTTCAATGAATCATAATTAAGTTTAACCTTTTCTGGAAAATCAACCATTACAGGAACATTTCCTTTTTTCAGTTTGTGAATTTCGACCATATTTTCGCTGATACCGGCATTTTCAAGTTGTTTTTTTATATCAGATTCAAATTGTTTTTCATTCAGTGGTTGAGCATTAATATTAATCTTAAACAATTCATTCAGCGCGGCACTATAAGCGGGAATTTGATATTCTCCTTTAATAGGTTTATAATCCACGTGTTTAATTTCCGGTATGCTGCTGAGTTCTTTTTGCTTTTGCAGAATCATATTTTCATCAGGTTCTTTAAAAATAATTTTATACTGATATTCTTTTCCCTTATCTGTTTCGACTTCTTCTACAACCATAGAGGAATTTTCCGTCCATTGCATTTTTTCCAGTTGTTCATTTGCAGCAATAACCATATCCTGCGGAGTTGAAAATGTCATAACATAACCAAGCGTTTGGCTTTTATTTACAGGATATTTCGAAAGGACAAAAAGCAGCACAAAAATAACTATTGACAGAGCTTTAGCTTTGTTCAGGGAAAGCAGACGAAACGCTTCACTGCCAAAAGCTTTTTTCCTGGTCGATTTTACAAAAACTCCGGAACTTCTAAGCCAATATCCCATTCTTTCGAATGAATCGCCGTAGTTTTTTTCTTTGAATTGATTTAAATATTTATCAACATTATTGTCCATTTTTTTCTCCGTTTTTTGAGATTAAATTCAGTGCTTCCTGCTCCAGGGTCTGATTTTTTCCCGGGAGTATTCTGTTTTTCAAGTGATGTCCCGCTTCAAGTTTCGTAATATATTTTCTTAATTTTTCTCTGCTGCGGCTTAATCTTTGTTTAACCGATGAAAGAGTATTTTCTCCCTGCATTTCTTTAATCTCTTCTATAGAAAAACCCGCAATCTCAAACAATATAATCGCAGACCTTTCCTTATAAGATAATCTTCCAAGAGCGAGCTGAAAAATATCCGTAATATCTCCGTTTTTTCTGTGATATAAATCCGGCAGTTCCGGAATTCCCTCATTAGTATCAATAGATACAAATTTACTCCAGAATTTTTTCCTGACATGAGAATAAAATGTTCTTGTAATTATTGTAAAGAGCCAGTTTCGGAACTTCAGGTCATCATTCAAAGTATCAAATTTTTCAATTGCTTTAACGATTGAATTCTGAAATATATCTTCAGCTTCCTCAAGTTTTCCCTTCCTGCTTAATGCTTTACAATATTTGAGTGCATCGCTGTAATGAGGTTTCAGCAGCTCTAAAAATTCTTCACTTTTTCGGGACATTTTGTTTATGTGTATTTCTTCTTATTAGACGAATATTTAATTTAAAAAGTTACAAAAAATTTTTAACGGAATTTTAAACATATATAGTTATTCCGGGAGAATCAATTTGACGGTTTTGTAATAACATTCTCATATTAAGATATTGCAGAAATACACAGAAGCGGAAACTAATGTGCACGGTTGTTATTAACAGATTTATTTACTTTATTTTTTGAGGATTTTGTTTAGTTTAATATTTCTTAACCATGCTTTATAGCCGAGCCTTTTTATTGGTGAGTTTTTAAATATTGAATCGAATTTCTTTTCTGTGATATTTTCAAGCTCAGAAATACTTTTCCCATAAATTCTTTCATCCGGAAAAAAGTTTTCATCATCAGTAAATATTTCGGTTTTATTATAAGGGCAAACCTCCTGACATATATCACATCCAAATATCCAACCATTGAGATTGACATTTCTGGGAATAATTTTCTGATTTTCGATTGTATGGTAGGCAATGCATAAATTTGCATCAAGTTTATAGTCATCGTACAAAGCACCGGTAGGACATGCTTCAATGCATTTCCTGCATTTCCCGCATAGATTTTCTACAGGTTTATCATAATCGAGTTTTTTATTAATCAGGATATTACCGATAAAGAAGAAACTTCCGAATTTTTTATTAATTACAATAGTATTTTTTCCCTGCCATCCGATGCCTGATTTTTTTGCCCAAACTTTATCCATAAACGGAGCATCATCTATAAAATATAAAGTTTTAATTTCAGCATCGAGTTTTTCGATTTCGCAGCATACATTATTAAGTTTTTTGCTGATAATACTGTGGTAATCCCCTGCATTCCAGGCATATCTTGATATTTTAGTTTCCGATATTTGTTTGTAAGGTGTGTTGTACAGATATGCAAGCGAAATCACGGATACAAACTCTTTTCCGAAAAATGAGGGATTAATTCTTTTTTCATAAGATTTATTAATCCAGTTCATATCCGCATTTTTTTTAAATGCAAGCCACTCTTTTAAAAAAGCGGATTCTTCGATAAGTACTTTTGTCTCGGAAAATCCGGTTTTAATGAAACCGAAACACTTACAGATTTCCTTAATTTTTGAGGAAAGGTTATTCAATCAAGCAGGATATATTTACGAAAAGAAATTTTAAAAATTAAATTGTGAATGATAATTTAATTTAATCAATATTGAAGACTCTGTTGAGTCTTGCAATTTTCATAAGTTCAATTACATTCTTATTCAAATTTTTAAGATAAAGTTTTTTTCCTTTTTCACGTTCAAGCCGCTCAGAAAAAAGTAAGCAGGAAAGCCCCGAACTGTCGCAACGCGTAACTTCTTCCAGGTCTATAATAAATTTGTTGTTTATTTCTTTTTGTAAAAAAACAAGTTCTGTTTTTAATTCAGCGGCAATCTCGTGTCCGAGTTTTTTTTCTTTGAGTTTGAAAATAGTTTTATCTTTTTTTTTGTCTATCTCAAATTTCATGATATTTGAATTTATTTTCTTTTCGGAGGATGTTCGCGGACAGTTTCCTTACTAAGAGTTGCTTTCCTGCTCAGTCTCAATTTTCCGATTTCATCAATTCCTAACAATTTTACTGTTACTTTATCTCCCGGTTTTATGACATCCTGAATTTTGTTAATTCTTTTATAATCTATTTCCGAAATATGTAAAAGTCCTTCTTTACCGTGAAATATTTCAACGAATGCTCCGAAGTCCTTTACGGATTTAACAGTACCCTCATATACTTTGCCGATAACAGGCACCTGAGTCATGTCTTCAATCATAGCGATTGCTTTTTGAGCATCTTCTTTAGAAATAGCGGCGACTGTAACTTTTCCGTCTTCTTCGATATCAATTTCAGAATTAGTTTGCGCAATAATGTTTCTGATTGTTTTACCGCCGGGACCTATTACATCCCCTATTCTGTCAACAGGTATATTTATTGTATACAGATGAGGTGCATATTTGGAAATTGATTCCCTTGGTTTAGATATCGTTTGATTCATTATATCAATAATACTTAATCTGCCTTCTTTTGCCTGCTCAAGTGCTTTTTCCATAATCTCAAAACTAATACCTCTTATTTTAATATCCATTTGAACTGCTGTGATACCATCAACCGTTCCTGCGATTTTAAAATCCATATCACCAAAATGGTCTTCAGTTCCCAGAATATCCGATAAAATAACGACTTTATCATTTTCTTTAATCAATCCCATCGCAATACCTGCAACGGTTTTTTTCAAATTAATACCACCGTCCATCAATGCAAGCGAACCTGCACAGACTGTTGCCATCGAAGATGAACCGTTCGATTCTAATATATCCGAAACAATTCTGATTGTATACGGGAATTCATCATATCCCGGTATCAGATTCTTCAAAGCGCGTTCCGCCAAATTTCCATGACCTATTTCTCGTCTTCCGGGTCCAAACCTTGTACTTACTTCTCCGGTACTGAATGACGGAAAATTATAATGCAAAATAAATCTTTTCGAGGAATCTCCGGCGAATCCTTCAACAATTTGTTCATCGCTCTTAGTTCCGAGTGTAAGAGTAGTTAAACTTTGTGTTTCTCCTCTTGTGAAAAGTGCGGAGCCGTGAGTTCTTGGTAATACGGATATTTCACAATTTATCGGTCTTATATCTTTCATATCTCTTCCATCGAGTCGTTTTTGCTCATCAAGTATCATCCTTCTCATATCTTCATATTGTATATCCTCGATTATTTTTTTAATTTTTTCTTCCGATTCGGGATATTTCTCGTCAAGTTCTTCTTTTACTTTCTCAAACAGGTTCCTTATTTTGTTTTTCCTTTCTTCTTTGGTAACAAATAACCTGTTCAGTTCTTTAATTTCATCAGCGCAAAGATTTTTTATATCATTTATCAATTCATCGTTTACATCTGTCTTCTGGATATTTCTTTTGGGTTTTCCTGCTTCGGAAGCAAAGTCTTTCTGAAATTTGCATAATATTTTAATATGCTGATGTGCAAATTTAATTGCATCGATTAAATCCTCTTCGGAAATTTCTTTTGCTTCTCCTTCGACCATAACAATAGAATCTTCTGTACCTGCTACGAAAATTTCGAAGTCACCGTTTTCGCACTGTTTATAAGTCGGGTTAAAAATAAATTCCCCGTTCAACCGTGTAATTCTTACTTCCGAAACCGCTTCATCAAAAGGAATATCGGAAATCAGCAATGCTGCAGAAGCACCGACAGTTGAAATTACGTCCGCATCATGTTCGCCGTCAGCCGAATAAACGTTAATATTAATCTGTGTTTCGCAAATAAATCCTTCAGGAAACATCGGTCTGATAGGTCTGTCAACCAGTCTTGCGGAAAGAATTTCCTTTTCCGAAGGTTTTCCTTCTCTTTTAAAAAATCCTCCGGGTATTTTTCCTGCAGAAGCAGATTTTTCACGGTAGTCTACCATTAAAGGAAAAAAGTCCCTTCCCTCTTCAGGTTCGTCTTTTGCTACGACAGTACATAACGACATTGATTCGTTTAAAGAAACAAATACTGCACCGTTTGCCTGTTTCGCTACTCTCCCGGTCTCAAGTGTAATTATTTTTCCGCCTATTTCTATACTTTTTTTGTGTATCATATAATTTTTTACCTGCAAAATTATCCGTAAATTTTCATTTACAATAGTTACAGGTATGTTTTAATTTATTTTCTTAAATCAAGTTCTTTCACAATTTGTCTGTACCTTCCAATATCTTTATTTTCAAGGTATCTGAGTAATCTTCGTCTTTTTCCTACCATTTTCAAGAGCCCTGTTTTCGAATGATTATCTTTTTTATGGGTGCTGAAATGGCCTGAAGAAAGTTCATTAATTCTCTTTGTTAAAATTGCAATTTGCACTTCGGGTCTTCCCGAATCTTTTTCTCCCGTGCCGAATTTTTTAACAATTTCTTTTTTTTCTTCTTTTGATAACATTATATTTCCTTTATTTTTTTAATTTTTTGATTACAATAATCCTTATCCTTTTTTATCTGTATTATTAGTTTTTC
Source organism: Ignavibacteria bacterium (assembly GCA_016873795.1). Classification (GTDB taxonomy): domain Bacteria; phylum Bacteroidota; class Ignavibacteria; order Tepidaquicellales; family Tepidaquicellaceae; genus VGWA01. The sequence continues at coordinate 6,512 of VGWA01000021.1, read as the reverse complement.
TGTTGAATCGAATTTCTTTTCATTTCTTATATACTCTAAAAATTCTATTTTTATTTTTTTTCCGTAAATATTTTCGTTAAAGTTAAAAATATTTACTTCCAGGAAAGTTACACCTTCATCCGAAAATGTAGGTCTGTTTCCTATATTCATCATACCATAATACTTAAAGTCATTATATGTTACTCTGACAAAATAAACTCCGTTTTTCGGTATAAGTTTGAATTCGGAATCGGGTTTAATGTTAGAGGTTGGAAATCCAAGACTATTTCCCCGCCGGTTACCAACTATAACCTCCCCTTCCAGAAAATAATAATATCCAAGAAATTTATTTGCCTGTTCTATTTGTCCTTTTTCGATGAGTTTTCTTATGTTTGTACTTTTTATGAATTCTCCATTTAGCGTAAACTCATTAATCAAGTGAACATTAAATTTCAGTTTTTCTGAGAATTTCTGAAGAATTTCATAACCTCCTTCTCTATTTCTGCCAAAAAAATGATCATAGCCGACTACCAGGTCGCTTATTCCTACATTATTCACTAACATTTTCAAAAAATTTTCGGCTGATATTTTAGAAAACTCTTCCGTAAAATTTACAATAAAAACAAGATCAATACCGATTTCCCTTAATAAGTCTAACTTTTCATTCAAATCAGTCAGAATTTTTAATCCGCTGTGTTTATTTTTTAAAACAAACTGAGGATGAGGTTCAAAAGTAATCACAACGGATTTATATTCTGAAATCTTATTAAACTTTATACTAATTACTTCTTCGAGAACCCTTCGGTGTCCAAGATGGACACCGTCAAATGTTCCAACCGTTACAACATGATTCTGGCTAAAATATTCTTTATCTAATCCCTGAATTATTTTCATTATCGAATAAGGTTATGCCAGACTCTTTATACAATTCTGAATCTTGCCAAAATCGGGTAATTTCCCTGCATCTTCCAATATTTCCATGTACTGGATCTTTCCTTCTTTATCGATAACAAACGCAGACCTCTTAGCCACACCTTTCATCCACAGGAAATCCTTGTAATCACATCCGTATTTTTCTATTACTTCTCTGTTAAAGTCGCTGAGAACGGGAATTTTCAACTGATTTTTCTTCGCCCATTCTTCCTGAGTAAATACAGAATCAACACTAATTGCAAGAACATCAGCATTCAAATTACTGTAAAAATCGAGTCCTTGGGATACCGAGCACATTTCCTCCGTACAAACACCGGTGAAAGCAAGCGGGAAAAATAACAATACAACATTTTTTCCTTTATAGTTATGAAGAGATATATCAACGATTTCACCGGTCAGGTTTTTTGATTTCAGCGTAAAATCGGGTGCTAAGTCACCTATTTTTAACATATATTTTCCTTTCGAATTTAAATTTAATATGTAAGTTAATTAAAATTAAAATCTTATACAATTCATAATATTATGTCTTTTTACATAAATATGGTAATTTAAAAGAATACATTATAACAATAAAAGAGTAAATAAAATCCCAAATTTTTTTAAATGCAGCTGACTGCGTTTCCGTATATTATACTTAACTACCCTGTTTGAATAATATATAATTTAATATTGAAAAATCAGCATCCGCCAAGAACTCTTTTAGATTCTTTCTTCTGCTTTACACCTTTGTTCTTATTGGCAAGTAAAATTTCCGGAATTATTTTACTTGCTTTTTCACGGAATCTATAAATATCTGCGTCTCTTCTTGAATTTATTTCCTGCAACGTACTAAAATTAATAATCTCCTGTTTGAATTTACTCAAACCACCCTGTAAAATCAAAATATTATCATACCCGAGCCCCGATGCAATATAAGCTGCCCTTTTCTCTGTTTCTTCATCATCTGCTACAAAAACGGATATGGATTTTTTCAGTGTTAACAATCTTTTTGTATCCTTACCGAAAAGATTCTCAAATGTAAAATTCATAGAATTCGGAAAACTCATTTCTGCAAATGCTTCCGTGTTTCTGAAGTCAAAAATCTGCAATCTCTTATCATTATCAATAATACGAAATGCAAATTCATCGATTGACATTTCAGCAGGTTTAAAAGAATTTAACATTTCAACATCCGAAGAATTTTTCAAAATTTCAGTTTGTCTGTCAGGCATCATAAAAGCCGACAAACCGATTATAACAGCAAGTATAACAAGTCCAGCATAAATACAAGCAGGTTGAAATTCCGAAAAATGTCTTTTATTTACTTTATTTTCAATTTTAGTTGTAATGATAAAAGCAAGAACTGCAATTGTAGTCAGAAGAAAAGCAAACAAAGACTGGGAAACTCCGATAGTTTCAAAAATCCTTGGACTACCCCAGAAACCTGCTTTGAACAGGTTTTCGAATAACGGATATCCTTCAGAGAATAATAAAACACCCAGAAATCCTCCTCCAATAAATATCATCCCGTCAATTTTCCCAATCGCAGCCCCGCAGAAACTTGTTCCGGGACAATATCCTCCTAAAACAAAACCGAGACCCATTATAAAACCACCAATAACAGCCGACCAGATATAAGTCGGATTAATATAAATTAAATTGATATCAAGTAATCTGAAATATGACAGAGTAATTATACCGAGCATAGCGGTTACACCCGCCGTAAAGAAAACTCTTAAGACGGTAAAGTCATACCCGTAAAACAAACCGACAAGTTTTTTCGAACTGGAAAACCCTGCCTGTTCGAGTATAAACCCGAAAGCAATTCCGATTAATAATGCTACGATAAGATTTAATTCATTTCCGATAATATCAGGAACAAAAGGTGCCATTGTATTTTCTCCTTTCGATTAAATCCATAATTTTCTGAAAAAGTAAGCAAATGCATATGCACCGCCGAATATGGCAAGCATGGTAATAATTCCTCCTGTAGACAGAACACCCATACCGCTAAGAGCGGCTCCGCTGGTACATCCCCTTCCTAGTTGTGCCCCGAAACCGAACAATGCTCCTCCAAGCAAGGCTGTAATTATTCTGATTCGGGCAGAAGATTTTGAAGAGTATTCAAGTTTTAGTTTTAGTCTGTTTGATATTAATCCCGATATAAAAGCTCCTATAATGACACCTGCTACTTCAAATACAAGCCAGCTTTTCAGAGGATTCTCGTTATGCTCCTGATAATATTCCTGATAATAATGTGTATTTGATGTATGACCGGGAGCTATAGAATGCACAACTGCAATTACAGTACTTTTAATTGCACCGCTTGCTCCAAGACCTCTTCCGGTAATAAATATCGTAATTAAGAGTAAAAGTCCGAGTAAAAATCCCGCCAGATACGGATTCATATATTTTATACTGTTCATAACTTATTATTTTTGTTGTTTTCAGAGTTTGTTGTGTTTTCAGATTCCTTTTGAGGTACAATTTCGGGTTTGTTATTAATTTCAACTGTAATTTTTTCATCCTTCTCAGTTTCATTTTTCTGTGTATCTTTATCTTTTATTTCCAATATTTCTATAGTTTCTGCTGTTTCCTCATTCTGAACGTTTTTTTCTTCATCATATTCCATTTCTTCGTATCCTGTTAACATAGCTTTAAGATTAGACGTAATCGTGGTACCGGTTGTAATCAGATAAAGATGCATAATAATAAAAGCAACCAGAGCGAAAGCTCCGGCAGTATGAAATAAAGCAATCGGTTCAAGACTATTTATATTAATAGATTCAATCCCTGTATCCTGCGGATAGCGATAATACATATAAAGCAAACCCGAAACCACCATCACGGGAATTACGAGAATTTTCAGGCAAAAATAAACAATTTTTTGCAGCGGATTCAATTTGCTTAATACTGTCTTTTTTGTAGGATGAGGTTCATCTTTAAATATTCCGAATAAATAATAATTAAGATATGATTTAATGTATTTTTTTGTTGGAATATATTGCCTCCACTCACCGGTTGAAAAATGCCAGAATATTGCAAATATTATCAATATAATAAAAGCGTATGCAGCAGCATTATGATAAGTTACTGCATTCAGATAACCGAAGAATTCATAAGAACCGTGTATCTCGAATCCCGTAAATACCAAAAAGAAAATAAGCAGAGCCTGCATCCAGTGCCAGAATCTCTCGAATGCTTTGTAAATATATATTTTTGTTGTCATAACTGAAGTCAGGTTATTTTTTTATTTCGATTCTTTTTCTGTTTCTAATCCTCAAAAAGCCGTGTACAACAACTCCGGCAAAAGTCAAAACCAACAGACTTTTTCCTGAAAATTCGATAAACGAACTGTAATCTCTTCCGGGAATATAAAAATCTTTCAGGTTTGCAATACGACTGTTATTCCTTGTATGACATTCAATACATTGAACGGATTTTTCTTTTTCTGAAACCATATGATTGATAAGCCAGTTCATTTGTGTTTCTATGAAAGAAATTTTTCCGCTGAAAGGAAGATTTACGTCTTTCATTCCGATTTCCGATGCTCTGTACCAATCAAAATCTTTCCAGAACGCACCTTCTCCTTTGTTATCCGCAAATAATTTCGGTTGGATCAAAATTCCGGTGACGGGGTCGAAAGGTTGTTTTGCTTTATGAAGTTTTACCGGATAAATTTTAGATTCTTTATCTCCATATGAACCGTTAAGAGGATTTAAAACCAGTGTTTTTGCAGTATCCTCGATTTTATCTCCAAGTAAGTAATGGCTTGCAGTCCCGTTAAACCATATATAATCCGGTTTAATATTTCTTTCCCATTTTGCTGAACCTTTAATAGACAGGTAAGTATAATTCCCGAACTCATCATCTTCTCTGTAAGGTTCTCCATTACGCAATTTACCCGCGGTAGACCAATCCCAGTACATTTTAGTAGAATTAACTTTAGCATATACCGGAATATGACAGGTCTGGCAGGCAACTTTTATTGTATGTTCATTAATAATATTTTGTTCATGAGGTGTCTCGGTATGGCATTGTTCGCAAGTTGACCTGTTTCTGTTCATTGAAGACAGGGTATATATTTTCCCTAACATATTATGTTTTTCCGTTTTATGACAGGCGACGCACTGGAGGTTAACACCGTCGACTGCCATATGAACATCAACCTCCTTAGTCGGCTCAAACATTGCCATTTCGAGGTCACCGTGCTTAGTATTGTTTCCTCCGCCGCTAAAGAAATGACAAACTCCGCAGTTCGAACGTTTCGGTTTACCGACATTCACTGCAATATTATTCAAATCTACTGAAGAATCCGGTTCCCCGCCGAGTTCATCACCTTTAATATACGATTCCGTATTATCATGACAGACCATACAATCTATATTAACGGAATCTGTATATGCTTCCATTTTATGTGTCATTCCAAATCCGATATGACATTTTGCACAGCTTTTTTCGTTTCCTTTTACTCCAATGCAAAAATTATTTACTGCGTTTCTCTTGCCGATATATACAATACCTCTTCCTTTGATATATTCTTCCCTTTCCCAGTTCCAGTGATTGGATTTCATAAGTTCCTTGTGGGTTTCGGTATGGCAACTGAGACATGCTTTCGTAACTTCATTTGCATTGTTGAATTTTGTCTTCAGTACATCGAACTTTGAGTGGTCAACAGACGGTTTCACATCTTCCACGTATTGTTCCGCCAATTTATCCAGCACATTTATGTCTGTTTCTTTGTCCCTGATGAGCAGAGTAATTACAAGAATTACAATTATAACAAACAAAATAAATAACGAGAAGAGAATTTTTTTCATATTAAAAAAATATTTTATTACTTTTTATTCATTTGTTTTTTACCCACTGCTTTAATAATTCTACAAGTGTATTCAGTATTTCAACTGCAGTTTTCATTTTTTTTTCACTCAGATGTTCCAAAATCTTTCTGTTAAATTCGATATGGCTGTTTGATAAGGTTTTCATATATTTTTTGCTCTTTGCAGACAGGCATACCGTTATGTTTCTCTTATCTTTATAATTGACTTTCCTTTTAATAAGCTTTTTATTTTCAAGAGAAGTTACAAGATGTGTAATTCTTCCCGGTGTGAGATTTAGTAAAGCACATAATTCTTTAATTGGATAGAAATTTCTGTCCGTAAAGAGTTTTATCAATCTCAGTTCTCCTGGAGAAAGATTGAAATTAGATGCAAAATATTCTTCTTTGATATTACACAGTCTTGTTAATTCACAGAGTAATCGGGAAACTGTTTCGTATTCATTATATGACCCGGTGTTTTCGTTTTTCAAGCAGATTACTTTATACCCTAAAATAATATCTTTCAATAATTATTTCAAGGAAAATATTCTTAAAACCGATTTCAACTAAGGAAGTATCGAATATTTAAAATTGATATATTACATAATTTTTATTAGATTTAATTAAACTTAAATTTTAAAATCATGAAAAAAAATATATTATTATTTGTTTTAATAATACTTCCTCTTGCAATTTTTTCACAAGATTTTTCAAGTTCCAGGGAGTATTATTTCAATTATAAATCAGTAAAGAAATTACAAACAGATGTAATGGGATTTTATAACTACCTTGATGCCAAAAC
>VGWA01000020.1 GCA_016873795.1 Ignavibacteria bacterium | reverse complement strand
TATAGGCATACAGTGCGTTTTCGAGGTTATGTGAAAAAATACCCGTCTGCAAACCGAAATCCGAATCGTCGACTTCTTCTACGGCTTTTTTAAAATCGTCAAAAGATTTTAATGTCATAACGGGTGCAAAGACTTCTTTAGAATTCACGTTAGCATTTTTTCCTGCATTAACAATAATTGTCGGCTCATAAACAGCACCTGTTCTTTTTCCTCCGAGCAATAATTTTGCATTATTTGCCACTGCTTCATTAACCCATCTGTCTATTCTTGATGCCTCCGTTTCGTTGATCATAGGTCCGTTAACAGTATCTTCCTCGAAGGGATTTCCGGTTATAACTTTTTTAGTTTCTTCAAGCAGAATTTTTTCGAATTCGTCGTAGATATTTTTATGGACAAAGACTCTTTGAACCGAGATACAACTTTGTCCTGCCTGTCCGAAAGCGCCGAGAACGATTTTCGATACTGCATTTATCAAATCTGCTGATTCATCAACAATAACGCCAGCATTACCGCCAAGTTCAAGAGATACTTTTTGCGTTGCGGTTTTTCTTTTAATGTTCCAGCCGACGACAGGGCTTCCGGTAAAACTTATCATTTTAACTCTCGGGTCTGCTACAAAACTTTCAATTTCCGAACCGGATGAAGTAATTACATTTACCGGGCAATAATCCAATCCGAGTTCTTCTGCTGATTCTTTTACGATTTTTCCGATTTCAATTCCGCAGGATAGGGTTGCGGATGCAGGTTTCAGCAGAACAACATTACCGGAAGCGAGTGCCGGAGAAAGTTTATGAGCAACAAGATTAACCGGAAAGTTCCATGGAGTAATGGCGAGAATGACACCAACCGGAAATCTTCTTATTACTCCGAATTTATTTTCCGAGCCTTTAAGTAAATCCAGATTAATAACTTCTCCCTGTATTCTTTTTGCTTCTTCGGCACCCAGTTTAAACACGAGTACTGCTCTTTCAATTTCAATTCTTGAAAACTTAATAGGTTTTCCCATTTCGGTTGTCATAAGCAAAGCGAGTTCTTCTTTTCGTTCGGAGATTTTTTTTGAAATTTTTTCAAGGAGCTCAGCTTTAACATAAACCGGTTCTTTTTTATATTTCGCGTAAACCGAAGATAAATAATTAAGCGATTGATTGATATGTTCACTGCCCGTTTTATAAACTTTTTTAACAATCTGATTTGTGTATGGATTAACTATTTCCGTAATTTTATCCGAGGCAGACCATTCGTTTTTGACAAGAAATTTTTGTATTTCCATAATATTTATAAGTTTTTTATTAATTGCAGATATTTCATTATAAGAAGTTCATAATCAGGTGCATATCCTTCTTTTTGAAGTTTCAGAAAATCTTCTTTGAAGGCATTGAATTTTTGGGGACCGATAATTACTATTTCAGGCGGGGATTGTCTTTCATAATTTTCACCCGGTCTTGACTCTCTTTTTTGTTCGAAATCTTTTTCTCTTTGGGAAAGCTGGAAGTCAAGAAGCCTCGAAAGAATTTTATTTTCTTTTTTTGCTGTTTCTTCGGTAATATTATTTTCGCTTAAATCTTTAATAACATCTTCGACATCTTTTTTAATTTGTTCAAGGTCTCCGAGAGGTTTTTGTCCTGTTCTGATTTCTTCTTTTTTAAATTCATCGTTTAGTTCTTCCAGAGATTTTTTAATTTGTTCGTAATGCAGTTTCAGTTTATCAATTTTATCAAGTTGTTCCTGAGTATAATTAGTACCTTCTTTACCATCAACACCTTCTTTTCCTTTTTTACCGAGTTTTGAAATTTCACCGCTGACTCCTTCCTGAAATTTAATCATCTGACCTAATTTTTGCATAAGCTGAGAAAGTCTGCTGCTGCCTTTACCTTCCTGGTTTTGCTGCTGCATCTGGGATATCATATCGGAAAGCATTTGCACTGCTTTATCGATAGATTCTTTAGCCCCCTGTTGTGCAGACTGAGCTTTTGCTTTATTTCCCTGCTTTAAATTTTCCCCGGCTTTATCCATATTGTTATATGCTTTTCCGAGTTCGCTGCCGAGTTGGGGACTGATTTGCATACCTTCTTTTGACAGATTCATTAGGTCATCTATATTTTTTGCAAGTCCGCGTTGTAAATGTTTTTGGTCTTTGAAGTTTTCTTCGAATCCCTGTTCATCCGATTCCTCAAGGTCTTGTGTATCTTCTTTTAAGTTTTCCTGTTTTTCGCTTAATTCCTCCAGGCTTTTTTTAATTTGTTTTAATTTATTAATTTGTTTTTCGGTTTTTTCTTTTGTACTCATCGAATTTTCGAAAGCTTCCTGCATTTGATTGTTAAGTTCATCTAAATCATCTATGATTTGATCCTGAAGTTCTTCGGAATCTTCTTTATCGCCTTTCCTCAGGTCTTTACCGGATTTTTCCATTTTGCCAACTGTGTTCTTTTCGTTTAGTTTCTTCAGCAAATTCTGTAACTCTTCCGGATTGTATTCGTTATCGTATTTCCTGATTTCTTCAGCCAGTTTTTTTAAATCTTCTTTGAATTTTTCCAGCGCATCCTTGAGATCTTTTTGTTTATTGGCTAACTTATTCATTAGTTCTTCGTTGTTCACGTCGGCTTTTTCTGTTTGCTGTTTCAGATTTTTCTGTTCTTTGGCTATGTCATCGAGTTTCTTCGTAAGCTCACCGAGTTTCTGCAGGTTTTCTATCATTTTCATCAACTGCATTACCTGCTCGAGTTGCTTTCTGAAAGCTTCTTCGTCGAATTGAAAAGACCTTAATTCTTCTTTTAATTGTTCTGTGTTGTTCTTCTGCAGGGCTTCCTGAAGTTTTTTCAGCATATCGATGAATTCGGGCGTATTGAGTTTATTGAACTGTTCCTGCAGTTTCATGTATTCCTGCAGTGTGTTTTCACTGATTAAATTGTTCTTGTAAAGGTCCTCTATCGTCTGGCTGATTTTTGTGTTTGCTGATTCGAGATTTTTTTGTAAGTTTTCTATTTTTTCCTGAAGCTCCTGTCTCATCCTCGGCGTGTTTATACCGAGTTCCTCGGTGTAGTTTAATTCCTTACGTAATTCTTCAATTTCTTTTTGCAAATCTTTTGAATCATCGTATATTGCCCGGAGAGTCGCTTCTATGTCTTTTATGTCCTGATTTGATTTGTTGAAAATTTCATACAAATATTTGTATTTAATAATTCTTAAGTCTGATTTTCCCGAAAGACCTGCATTATCTATAGCTTCAATATAGTATTCGATTATATCACCGGGTTTAGGAGCTAAGGATGATATATTCCATAAATAAGGAACTTCAACCGATAGAGCAACTTTATTTTCGAATGGAATTTCGAGAGAATTATATGTGACTGATGCGGCACGATTTTGATTCGATTTCCTGTAATGGAGTTTAAGTGATGAAAATCCGAAATCGTCGGTTATTCTTGTTCTGATATTTACAAGAAGATTTTTTGCAATTTCAATTTCAGGTTCCGGTTCTATTATGTAAACTAAAGGTGCCCTGTTTAATATTACCTTAATGTTGTAATATACATTATCATGGTTTTCAATTCCGGCGGTGTCCTTTAAAAAAAACCTGTATTTACCGTCTTTTACCGCTTTAAAACTACCCGTTGCTTTATTTTTTTCGGTGTCGAACTTTATAAATCCGCTGTCCAGAAGTATTCCCGCCGAGGATAAATCCCTGTCAGATTCCAGATTTATTAATATATTGCTTTGCTCTATACAGAATATGTTACCCTGATTTTCATTCAGTGTCTGAGAGGGCATTCGGGAAAATGCAGGGGGATTAATTGTTATGGTGAAATTCTGAATTACGGGATAATCGTTTTCATTGCCGGCAATTGTATTCTGCGTGCCTGATAATCCCGTGTTGTAATGCAATATCCTGTCTAAGGCAAGAGGCAGTGATTGATTGAAAATAATAAAACTGAGAATAAAAATTGTAATGACAGCAAGCAGAATGTAAATTAATCCTGTTAGTTTTTTAAATGATATATAAGAAAGTAAATCTGTTTTTTGAACATTTTCGCCTGTGTATTCAAGGTTTGCTAATATGAGTTCTCCCGAGAAAAATAAATTTGTTTTTTCAAATTTGTTATATAAGGAAAGGGAGTTTGACAGAGAATCTTTAATATTTAAAAAAGCATTTCCGATTTTCCCGGAATACCCGACCAAATCGAAATTTTTTATCAGATTGGGCTGACCGACAATATATTGAAGAATTATATATACGAATGAAACCGAAAATACAGATACATATCCGTAAAAAAATATTTTCCTTGCAATTTGGCTGAAATTAAAAATTGATTCTAATAATACCAGAACGAAAGCAATCAACAATGAGAAAACAAATAATAACAGAACATTTTTAAAAAATATATACAACAATTCTTTTCTGCTGACCTTTGTAATCTTTTCTTTGAGTCCGCTGTATATTTCTTCGGCTTTTATTTGATATAGTGAATTCAATTTTATATTCCCGAATTATAAATTTATTAATATAAACCCATTAAAACAATGAATAAGGGAAATATTTAACTTTTAGTATTCCTTTCTTTATATTTTACTTAATAAATAATAATATAGTTTCAAAAATCAACCAATTTCAAAGAATTTAATTATACGGCTGACTAATTAACACTTAACTATTTAACTTCTTTAATTTTTTCTGCCACTGCTACCTGTTGATGTCCGATGGGAATTACCGAAGGGATTTTTATCTTAAAAAAACGGTTAAAGTAAAGATTAAATAATAGTTTTTTGCTGTTCAAAGATTTGTCGTATTTCATATTGTTTATTTCGTCATCGGAAATTTGAAAATCCGTGTTTTCTTTTTCAGTATAATCATTTAAACTGTATTTCTCGTTTGAATCACGGATTTTTATCCACGGGAACAAACCAAAATCTTTGATGCTGTGCTTAATATCTTCACAGTATGATTTTATAATTCTGAAGCCACAGGATTTAAGAATGTTTTTCAGGGTTTTCGGCTTGTAATAAAAAAAATGATTTTCAAGAAGGTTTATTATTGTTCCCTGTTTGTTCGCTGTTTTTAAAACCGCTCCGTCCTGAATTCCGTTTGGAGTCGATATATAAACAATACCGCCGTTTTTTAAAAGAGAGTTTGCTTTTTTTATAAAAGAGACAGGGTTTTGTACGTGCTCTATTACATTATTCATTCTGATGTAATCGTAAGTGTTATCAGGATTTTTCATTGACTCAAGAACACCGAAATACACCTTTACACCAAGCCTGTTGTTTGAAAAGGTAACAGCAGATTCTATTACATCTATTCCTTCTGCTTTCCATTCCGAGAAATCTTCTATCCCTTTCAGAAATAATCCCTCTGCGCATCCGACATCGAGTAATGTTCCTTTCCGGCAAATTTTTTTCAGAACGAAAGTAAATTCTTTGCCGCCTTTGTATTGAGAAAAAGTTCCTCTCGATGTATGCAATACATTTAATGCTTTATTACCTTTAATAATGATATCGAGAGAGGGCATCGGATTAGCGAAAATCAATCCGCAATTTTTGCATTCAAAAAAATTCAGTTCGATAATTTTCCAGTAAGTAGCTTTCGAGTGTTCGATAAAGTTATCAGATTGACAAAAGTAGCAATTTGAAACTTCTTTGTTATAATAACTGTCCATTTGATTTACATTTTACAAAAGATAAATTTATATTTCAACTTAATATTCCTTCAAAAATTTTATAATATTTTATTTTAAAAATCTGATTAATCTGTGTCTATAAAATTCCAAATGAATTAATAAATCTTTTTCGGTAATAATTTATATATAGTTAATTAAAATTAATTTTTTTAAAATTCCAAAAATAATAAGAATATGTTTAAAAGAATAATCATTCCTTTAGGTTTATTTTTTATATTCATAATACTTGCAATTATTTTTTCTTTGCCGGAGAAAAAATCACACATAAAGACATCCGGAGCATTAGATGCACTTGATTTCTGGGCAAGGCAGAGAGCATATCCCGATGCTGTTATACCCGATGACAAATATTATGCAGGATATGAATATTCGAAGTCAAATTTACGAAGTGAAATTGACAATAGCATGGTTGACCCATGGTTAACCATAGGACCGCATAACATCGGCGGACGAACAAATGCGATTTTGATAAATCCAATGAATCCGAATACAATATATGCAGGTTCGGCGAGCGGGGGATTATGGAGATCCTACACAGGCGGAACGGGAACGTCCTCCTGGCATATTATACCGACGGGTTTTCCTGTGCTTGGTGTGGGAACAATAGCAATGCATCCTGCAGATACTAATATAATATATATCGGGACGGGAGAAGTATACGGTTATCAGAATTCAATAGGAGGATTATCTGTCAGGACGACACGCGGGAGCTACGGGATTGGGATCTTAAAGACAACTAATTCAGGTCAGACCTGGATAAAGATGCTCGATTGGTCATACAATCAAAGAAGGGGTGTGCAGGTAATAAAATTAAATCCTTTAAACCCAAATATTGTGTGGGCGGGTACGACTGAAGGCACATATAAATCATATAACGGAGGGCAGGACTGGATTGTTTGTGACACAACAAAAATGGTAACGGATTTATTGATACATCCGACCGATACATCGAAAGTAGTTATTGCCTGCGGAAATTTAGGATTGTACGGAACAGGAATTTACAAGACAGTGAACGGGGGATTAAACTGGGTTAAACTTTCGTGGGGATTACCGGCAAGTTGGGGCGGAAAGGCACATCTGCATTATTACAAACAAAATCCATATTCGATATATGCGAGTATTGGAGCCGGGACAGCTACGGGTGCAGGAACATATCTTTGCAAATCAACTAATTTTGGAGATAATTGGACGGTGTTATCAACATCGGATTATTCGACGTATCAGGGTTGGTATTCACATTTTGTAATAGTTCATCCCAATGATTCCACTAAGGTGCTTGCAGGCGGGATAGATATGTGGAAATCCACTAATGCCGGAACGACTTTAACAAAAAAGTCGAACTGGTCGGCATGGTATTTTGGGAGAGTACCGATTGGCGGACCAGAAGGACCGGCAAATTATTCGCATGCAGACCATCATGCGTTTGACATTCATCCTGCAAATCCGAACATTGTATATTTCGGAAATGACGGAGGAGTATTCAAGACAACAGATTTCGGAGAAACATTTTCAGGGTGCAACGGCGGATATCAGACACAACAATTCTACAATGGTTTTTCGAGCGGTAATCTCGATTCATTATTCAGCATGGGAGGATTTCAGGATAATGCATCGGCGATATATGATGGGCAGCTGGCATGGATAAGAATAATCGGAGGGGACGGATGCTGGACGGCTATAAATAAACAGAACAATAATATTTGTTATGCTACATCTCAGAATCTCTCTATATACCGTTCGACTAATAAAGGTACAAATTTTTCGAGTCTTTCAGTGCCGTCGGGGGGGGCAGTAAGTTTTGCCGCACCGTATGTTGTGGCTATTAACAATTCACAAATAATGTATGCAGGGAAAGCGGTAATATTTCGTTCGACTAACGGAGGAACTAACTGGACAGCCACAGCGGGCGGTATGCAGTTAGACGGAAATCCGTCAATATCTATGGCAATATCATACACGAACGAAAATCTTGTTTATGTCGGGACAGCTCCTGTAACTTCGAGGGCAAGGATTTTCAGAACTACCAACGGCGGAGTCAACTGGACTGATATAACCGGACCGTTGCCGGACAGATATCCGGTAGATATTGCGGTTGACCCGCAGAATGATGCTGTTGTTTATGTTGTATTTTCCGGGTTTGGCACATCACATCTTTACAAATCGTTTGATTACGGAGATACATGGGTTGATATAGGGAGCGGATTACCTGATGTACCTTCGTCCTCTGTTGTAATTGACCCGCAGATTTCATCGCATATTTATTACGGAAATGATATTGGAGTATATCTTTCGACAAACAGCGGAATTAACTGGTTCGAATATTCGACAGGTATGCCTGAAGCGTCAATAGTAATGGATTTAAGTATTGTTTCGCAGAGCAGGAAGTTAAGAGCGGCGACACACGGGAATGGTGCTTATGAAAGAAAATTATTTGGAAATCCTTCTTCTGTAAATATTATATCAGAGACTGCCGGAACTTACCGGCTTGAACAGAATTATCCGAACCCGTTCAACTCTTCGACAGTTATCAGATTTCAGTGTTCAGATACCAGAGAAGTGACTTTAAAGACATATGATGTTTTAGGGAAGGAGTTGTTTACACTAGTAAACGGGAAATTTCAGCCGGGGACTTATCAGGTAAGTTTTAACGGCAACGGATTGCCGAGCGGAGTATATTTTTATAAATTATCAGCAGGTGAATTCACGGATATAAAGAAAATGATTTTGATGAAGTGAAAAGTTAAGAAGATCCTGTAAACTAAAGTCGGTACTAAAGCCAGGTATGCTAAGGATAACGGCGGGTAAATTGTAAACGTATGACATATAATATATAACATATAATATATGGTATATGATATGTGTATTATCATAAATGGTAAATAAAAAAATAATGTGAATAGGGAAAGATAGGGTGATAATATTTTTATATAACATTTTTGTAGTTTTTTCGTAAAATAAAGAAAAGAGAAATCATTGGAGAACTCATATACACAAGACAGACCGGTAAATCCCAAATTAAGGAATACGATAAAAAGTGATTTCAAAAAAGGGAATTTCTGGAATAATCTTCGTAGAGAATTCAGAAACCTTAAAGATTTCTATATTGACGCGGAAAAATGCGATGAACTTAAACGAATGAATATTTTTAGTAAAGCATTTTTTTATGTATGGTGGATTTTTAAAAGTATGATACTGAAACTTACAACACTGAGAAGGATCCTGCTGTTAACCGGTATTGTTCTGATATTCGTTGCAAAAATAAATATTGGATTGGATTCGGATAATTCCGTGAGTATATTAATACGGGGAGGTTTTCTCGGGGGAGCAATAATTCTTTTTGTTCTGATGCTCGAGCTGAAAGATAAGTTAATTGCAAAAGATGAACTCGATGCGGGAAGGCAGATTCAAAATGCTTTGAAACCTGAGGAATGTCCTCAAATCGACGGCTGGTCTGCATGGCTTTTTACAAAACCGGCAAATGAAGTAGGAGGGGACTTTGTCGATTTCCTAAAAATTAATAATAACAGAATTATAATATCTGTTGCGGATGTGGCAGGTAAAGGAATGAAAGCGGCTTTACTGACGACTAAACTTCAGGCAACCGTAAGAGCACTCGCTGCAAATTATGGAATAGAAAATATCGTAGGAAAAGTAAATGAAATCTTTCGCAGAGACAGTCTCAGGAATATTTTTGCTTCATTACTGTATCTGGAACTGAAACCCGATTCGGGACAACTGGCTTATGTGAATGCCGGACATATCCCGCCTGTTATTGTAAAATCAAATACTGTTGACATTATGCCGAAAGGTGAGCCGGCACTTGGACTTTTCAAAACTTATACTTATTCAATCCAGTCTGTTAATATCAATCAGGGGGATATATTTGTGGCATATTCAGACGGTTTGACGGAAGCGAGAAATGAAAAAGGCTTTTTCTACGGAAATGACAGATTTGTGAATTTATTATCCACTCTCAGACACCTTTCACCTGAAAAAATCGGAAATAATATAATATCCGAAATTGAAAAATTCATAGGAGACGCTCCTGTTAATGATGATTTGTCGGTTGTTATATTGAAACGATTATAAAATTTTTTTACTTTCCTGTATTTTTAATCATTCTTTTATTCTACATCCCGAGGTCTCTTTTACCAATTGCATCAGTCTTTCCCGATTTAAATATTTTATAAAACGAGAAAGAAACAAGCGATATTATAAATCCCCATGATATTATCATAAAAATTATTCCTTCTGGTTTCATTTTTCAACCTCCTTAGCTTTATTATTTTTTAATGCTATATAAATAAGTAACAAACTTACTGCAAAAAATAACAGAATCATGAATCTTGCTCCCCATATATATGGTTTATTAATATCCGGGTCGTTGTACATCATAATTTCAGGGATAAGTTCCTGATATGCCCAGAACCCGAGTAATAATATAAGATAAACCGGTGTGATGTAAGTAATAATGAATTTGAAGATTTTAGGAATTTTTATTAAGGCGCCGATATGCATTTCTTCCCAGCCTTTTTTAATACCGAGAGCAAAAAGGAAAATAAATATTTCGACTGTTGCGAACAGTATTACAAAGAAAGTGCCGCTCCAGAAGTCGAGTTCATCAAGAAATCCATACTGCAGAAATAAAATAGTCGGCAGACAGGCGGAAAATGAAATTATTCCGAGAATAACAGTTGCTTTTTTTCTGCTGATATTGAATTCATCTTCGAGGAACGACATCATCGGTTGTATCATTGAAACTGATGATGTAATACCCGCAATAAAAAGTAAGATAAACCATAAACCTGCGAAAAGAAATCCGGCGGGCATTTTTTCAAAAATGAGCGGCATGGTAACGAATCCTACATTGAATGTACCGGTTTGAGCGATAGAAAGTGATTCAACGGCACCGTAAAAGATAAACGCCGCGGGTACGATTATCGAGCCGCCGAGTATAACCTCGCAGAATTCATTAATCGAGCAGGAAGCAAGTCCGGATGCAGCAATATCGTCTTTATCACTCAGATAACTTGCATAAGTAATTATCATACCCATACCGACTGAGAGGGTGAAGAAAATTTGACCTGCTGCTTCAAACCATACTTTTGCGTTAAGCAGAGAGCCGAAATCCGGATTCCAGAAAAATCCGAGTGCATTAGTAACTGATTGTTCAGGGACTTCAGGATTAGGTGTTCCGAGTGTAAGCACTCTTATAGCCAGAATTACCGCAATAATCAGCAATATCGGCATTCCGATTCTTGAAAGTTTTTCTATTCCTCCCTGAAGCCCTCTGTATATAAAAAAGAAATTTGTAAAGAAAGTGATAGTGAAAAAAATCAGAGCGGTAGAGATACCTGCTTCCGGACCGATGCCCTGATAGTTATTAAGGAATGTTCTCATCGATTCCTGAGTGGTTGATTCAAATAATTCGCCTTTGAAAGAATAAAATGCATAAGCAAGAGTCCATGATTCAATATACATATAATAAATAAGTATAAGGAAAGGAGTAAGGAGACCAAGTACTCCGAAATATTTAATAACTTTATTCTTTTTGATGGAGTTAAAGACCCCAGGAGCTGTACCGTGTCCGAATCTGCCGCCGTATCTGCCGAGTGTCCATTCGACCCACATTAATGGAATTCCCAGCAGAATAAAGGCAATAAAGTAAGGAATCATAAAAGCTCCGCCTCCGTTGAGTACTGCCTTTGTAGGGAATCTCAGAAAGTTTCCGAGTCCGACAGCACTGCCTGCCACGGCAAGTATTATTCCGATTTTTGACCCCCACTTTTCTCTTTGCATAGTATCTCCTTTTTATTTATGTAATAAATTATTCATTTCAGTTGCTTAATCCATTTATCTATTTCGGATATTATTACATCATTGAAGTTTTCGTAGTAATATCCTTTTTTCTGTCTGTTTACATAACTTTCTGCCGGTGTTTTCGATTTTGCAAATCCATGGTCCATATCGGGTATCAGTAAAAATTTTCCGTTTCCCGGATGGTAATGATTTACTATGTTGACAATTTCCTGATGGTCTGAATCAGAAAAAGCTTCGAAGTCAGCTTCTCCTCTTATGACAAGAACATAGCCCGTTACATTTTTCCAGATTTCGGGTACGTTTATGTCCTGCAATTGCTGCCAGAATGTATAATCCCTGCTCCATACCTGTCTTCCTCCGGTGTATTCAAGCCAGTCTTTCATTAATTCTTTGCAATCTGGGTTTTCTTTTAAAATATCTTCAGGTGATTTTTTTTTAATAAGAAAGTCATAAAGTACCGGAATCATTTTTTGAATAATTTTTTCATTTTCGATGTAATCAACTCCCATTATGATATTCTGGAATCTGTACATTTCAATAATGTATTCGAACCACGATTTCAGGCCTGTTCCGCATACAATAACACCTTTGGCACCGAGTTTTTCTGCGACCATTGGTGCTTCATATCCGCCGAGCGAATGACCAAAGACAAAGAGGTTTTCTTTATCTGCAAAATCATAGGTCATAAGTTTTTTATATCCTTCCATGAAAGCATCAAGTTCAGTAAAGTAATCAATATCGAAGCAATCGGGAGTTTCCATACAGTCACCCATGCCGGGTTTTTCGCACCGCATAACAACATAGCCTGCTTCACATAATTTATCAACAACCTGTCCGTAAGGATGCTTTCCGATGTTATCCAGAGAGTAGCACATGTAGCCCGGAATAAATAGAATAGATTTGAATTTTCCCTGTCCTTTAGGTTTATTAATAATCAGTCTGAGATATCCGTCTTTGAATTTAACTTCGTCGTAAATGATATCGTATTTTTCCGAAGTTTCGAGAGGCAGCATAGACATTTTACCTCTTACAATTATTTCATTACTCGAGCGGTTTATAGTAATAGAAATATTATCACCTTCTCGTAAAGATTTCATCAGGTTTCTGTATATTCCGATGCTTTCGATATCCGTTTCGTTTATTTTTATGATAACATCATTTTTTTGGATTTTCATTTTTTCGGCAGTTAAATCCGGCATAATATCCCATACAAATATACCTTTTACAGGTATACTTTCTTTGTTGTTGTTTCTGTTTAAGCAGGAATCCAGTAAATATTTATAAGTTGAGTCATTTATATCTACTGCTTTAATGCCGAGCGTCCCGCGGCGTTTCAGGTTTTGTCCCTGAAGGTCGGTTATTGATATAACTAAAAATACCGTAAAAATAAGTAAAATGATTTTTTTCATTATTTTATTTTAGATTTTAAAAAGGTAAGTCTGTATCGTCCTGAGGCAAATCGTGACTTTCAGTTCCTGTTTCTGCTTTTTCTATTTTCCATGCATTCAGTGTTGTAAAATAGATTTTTTCACCCTGAGGATTTGTCCATTGCCTGCCTCTTATATTGAAGTAAACAATTATATTATCTCCGATTTGAAAGTTATCGAGAATGTCGCATTTATCCTGAATCAGTTCGAATTTGACATACTGCATAAAATCCGTGTTTTCTGTATATTCGAGAACGAAATCCCGCTTTCTGAAATTATCTTTAATTTGTTTTATTTCGAAGATATCGTAGAGTTTTCCTTTTAATTCCATTGTTTCTAATTTTGTTACATTGGTCAAATATATGTCTTTTTTAAAAAAAATTAAATATTTAAATTATTGATATTATCCTTATCTTGAAGTTATTATTATTGAGCGGATATGGAATATAATGCCTTAAAAAATGATAGGTTTTGAATATAAGTCAATCACTCTGAATATTACCAATTGAAAAACAGAACTAATGTATCCCCTTTTTGAAAAGAACGAAATTTATTATTATCTGTTAACGTACGAGGATGCTTATGAAACAGCAGAAGTTTATACAAAAATATTTCTCGTGCGTGAGCCCTTGACCAGGAGCATCGGTTTTGAAAGAAATTTTTATTTTCAACAGGCATTAAAACTTGTTTATTATCTGGCAGATTTGAAAGGGAGTTTAATAGCAAAAGACGGTGCAGATGGCAGAATAGTTGGCTTTGTCTTTACGAAAGACTTGTTGATGAAACCTACTGAAGAATATATAAGAGAAAACAGGGAATATTTTTTAAAAATCGAAAACCTTATGAAATTAACCGAGTGTCTTTCGGATGAGTTTATAGAAACAAATAAAATAAAAGACGGAGAATGTTTATATATAATGGGAATTGGAATTTCTCTCGGATTTCTCGGAAGGAAAATACCCGAGACATTGTTGGACGGAATCGAATCAATTGCAACAGCTAACCATTATAAATATGTGTTGGCTGATTGCTCGAATCCATTGTCTGTTGGTTTGTTCAGACGAAAAGAATACACTGAAGAGAAATATATTCAATACAAAAGTTTCAGGAATGGAGATAAATATCCTTTTATGAATATGAACGGCGGAATAAGATTAATGAAGAAAAAATTAACACTTAAAAATAAATAAAACTATGTTAAAAGAATATAATTATTTCGGACCTGCACCTGATCCGGAAGTATCAGA
Source organism: Ignavibacteria bacterium (assembly GCA_016873795.1). GTDB lineage: Bacteria > Bacteroidota > Ignavibacteria > Tepidaquicellales > Tepidaquicellaceae > VGWA01. Next base: position 12,403 of record VGWA01000020.1, on the reverse strand, counting down.
CAGAGAAACCAGGAAGAAACCCACAAAGAGAGCGGAATTTCTAAGGGATTTATATTTTGAGGCAAAGTCATCTACTTCTATGGAATTTCCCTATTGGTACACGAGAACTTGGGAAGAACTCGATGGTGAGATTCCGATAATCAGAAGAGCCGAAGCATTGAAATCAGGTTTTGAACATCTTACACCTGTAATATATCCAAAGGAATTGATAGTCGGCGGAAAAGCAATTTATTTAAGGGGTTCATTCCCTATGCCCTGGCTTTCTGAGGCATTTTATTTAGCAAGTGAAGATAAATTATATAAGGAAGCACTCGAATCAGGGAAACTTACTGCCGATACTGTAACAACAATGGGTCAGGGCGGAGGAAATGTAACAAAAAGTGCGGGCAGCGTGATTTCTATTGCAGGTAAATTCGGATTAAGAAAAGAAGAACTGCCTGTACTCATTGAAATATCAAAGAAATGGAAAGATAAATCGGTTGACGACATCGGGCATAAGTATGAACAAATGGTACCGGATTATAAGGACAAAGAAGAAATTATGAGGTCGGTTATTTGTATGTTCGATTCTGGTTATACTTTACCTCAGGGAAGAGAGGTAATAAATTATTATTATCCGCTTCAGTGGGGAATTGACGGATTAATTTATATTTGCGAGCAGGAAATAAATAAGGTTGCCGGTAATCCTGATATGGACAGATTATATTTTTACCGTTCAGTGATTCTCGTGTTAACAGGTATCAAGAATTGGATATTGAATTACTCAAAAGAAGCGAAGTTTCTTGCAACTGTTGAAAAAGACGAAAAGCAGAAAAAAGAATATGAAGAAATAGCCCGGAGATTAATAAATATTTCGTCAAGACCTCCGGAAAATTTTCACGAGGCATTGCAAATGATATGGCTGTTTCATATTGCTGTTTTAAATGAAGATGCGATATCCGGATTGTCACCGGGACGACTTGGTCAGATTTTATATCCTTACTGGAAAGAGGATATTGATAATAAAACAATAACAAAATCGGAGACACTTGAACTGCTCGAATGTCTGAGAGTGAAGTTTACGGAAATTGATTGTTTTGCTTCGACAGGAGTAGTAGGAGGAGTATTATCAGGAAACACTTTCAATAATCTTTGTCTTGGCGGTTTAAAGAAAGACGGTATATCTGCAGTGAACGAACTGGAGATGTTAATATTGGAAGCGGGAATAACATGCGGGACTCCGCAGCCTACATTGTCAATTTTGTATGATGAGAAACTCGATGAAGAGTTTTTACTAAAAGGAATCGAATGTACAAAAACGGGAACCGGCTATCCTGCATGGGTAAATAACAATGTGGCAATGGAATTTCTTTTAAATAATTACGGAAGTGAAGGTATGCAGCCGGAAGAAGCACGTGCATGGTCAATCGGAGGATGTCTTGAAACTTCTCCCGGTTCATGGATGCCGTTAACGTATAAAAATAAATTATACTATATACCCGGCGGCTCAGCACCTGCTACAAGCGTAGGAGTACATTTTTTATCTTTGCCGAAGATTCTCGAAACCGTTTTGTTTAACGGGTTGGATATGAGAACAAATGAGAGAGTTTTTCCGTCGCATAATCTTAAGCTGGAAAATTACAATGAGTTGTGGAACACCTTTAAGGATTATTTTACGAGGGCTGTAGATGTACTCGCTAGAACAAATAACATACAGCATGATGCATGGAGAAAAATTTCTCACTCGATTGTAAATTCACTTTTAAAACCTGACTGCCTTGAGAAGGGCAGAGATATCGGGCAAATGGGCAGCAGATATAACAGAACCTTTAACGTGGAGTCCTGCGGAACGGCTAATCTGATAAATTCACTTTCATCTTTGAAGAAAAATGTTTATGAAGAGAAAAACTTTACTATCGATGAATTCAGAGATGCTGTTCTGAATAATTTCGGATACAGAACAGCTCTTGAAACAGGTTCTTATTCTTTGATTGACCAGATTCCATCCGAAAAATTCGATAAATACAAAAGGATACATAAATACTGTCTGGAAGCGCCTAAATACGGGAACGATGACACGTTTGTAGATTCGATTTTAAAGGAATGGGAAGACTGGTTTTGCGGGATGTGCAGTAATTTCAAATCGCTTTATGATATGCCTCTTTATGCATGTCAGATATCCGTATCAACACACGGACCGATGGGAGCAGTGACACTTGCCACACCGGACGGCAGGTTATGCGGAACAACTTTTGCAGATGCATCGATGTCTGCATACCCGGGGACGGATAAAAATGGTCCTTATGCCCTTTTTACTTCAGCGACCTGTTGGAATCATTCGCTTTCACAGAATTCGCAGATGAATGTTAAGATTCATCCTTCTGCTGTAAAGGGAAGGGAAGGGTCTAGAAAATTTCTCGAACTTATCAGAGCATACCTGCGGAAGGGCGGCTTTCATCTGCAGTTTAATATCGTGGATTCAAGAATGCTGAAGCAGGCACAGAAAGAACCGGAGAAATACAGAGGACTGATGGTCAGGGTAGCCGGATTTACACAATACTGGGTGGAACTTGGAAAGCAGATACAGGATGAAGTAATTGCTAGAACGGAATATGAAGAAGTTTAAATAAATTAAGTTTATAAAAATGGAATTCAAATGTAAAGATTGCAAATTTTATTTAGCGATTGATGTATTCAAGGGGATTTGCAAACTCGACCAGAAAAGAATTTTTCCGGATGATGTGAAATGTATGAGCTACGAAAAAATTCCAAAATGTAAATTTTGTTCGAATTTTACGGAAGAAAAAGAAAATTTAGGCAGTTGTATGAAGAACTATCCGGCATATCCAGATATGACGGCGATAAATTGTCAGTTATTTCAATGGAAATAGATAAGTCAACAGGCGGTTACATATTCGATATTCAGGGTTTTTCGGTTCATGACGGACCGGGATGCCGTACTTTGATTTTTTTAAAAGGATGCAGTCTAAGGTGCAGCTGGTGTTCAAATCCGGAAGGAATTAATTTTTTCCCCGAGCCTTTGTATAATGCGGAAAAGTGTATTTACGATAAACTTTGTGTAAGTGCATGTAAAAAAAATGCAATATACACGGATGAAGTCGGAATACGTTTCAGAAAGGAAATTTGCAGAGATTGCAGCACCTTTGAATGCGTAAAAGAATGCTGTACCGGTGCGATTAGAAAATGCGGGTATTATATTTCGGCAGAACAGCTGCTGGATAAAATTAAACGCGACAGGCAGTATTGGGGCGGCAACGGCGGTATTACACTTACCGGAGGAGAACCGCTTTGCCAACCGGAGTTTGCAGAAACTGTTTTAAGAAATTGTTTTGAAACACTTATTCATACGGGAATAGAAACCTGCGGTAACGTGAAATGGGCTTCGATAGAGAGTTTACTCGATTTTATTGAATGGATATTTTACGATATCAAACATCTGGATTCAGATAAACACAAAGAAGCAACTTCGTCCGGTAATGAATTAATTATTGAAAACGCAGTTAGACTTGCTGAGAAATTCAAAGGCAGAATGATTTTCAGGATGCCGATTGTTTCAGGATTTAATGACGATATAGAACACATAAAAAATATGTGCGAATTCATAAAAGAAACAGGCAGGAGAGAAATTAACATACTGCCGTTACACCGCCTCGGTCGTGAAAAATATAAATTGGTAGGTTTGAAATTTAAAGATGAATTTAAAATTCCCGGAAAAGAAGAGCTTTTAAATATTAAGAATATTTTCGAATCATCGGGTATAAAATGCTTCATCGGTTCCGATACGCCCTTTTAAAATTTTTTAAACAATGATTGATTTCAGAAATATAAAGAAATACGATGAAAGTGACCCGGAATTTGTTTCGGTTATCGATGAGCTTCCTTTCTGGTCTGCACCGTTCGGGATGAAAATGCTCGGGCAATTGAAAATCAGAAAGAATATTACAGGACTGGATATTGGCAGCGGTCTGGGATTTCCTCTGCTTGAAGTTGCAATGAGGCTCGGTATTACATGCAGGTTGTTCGGTGTTGATATATGGAAAGAAGGGATTGATAGAATCCGTAAAAAAATTAAAATATACAAACTTGGAAATGTTTGGATTTTCAATGCACAGGCAGAAAATCTTCCTTTCGAAAACGATTATTTTGACCTTGTATTTTCTAATAACGGAATCAATAATGTGCAAAACCTCGAAAAGACACTAACCGAAATAAAGAGAGTAACTAAGAAAGGTGCACAGTTCTTAATGACGATGAATCTGGATAAGACGATGATTGAATTTTACGATATATTCGAAGAAGTATTGAACAATAACGGGATGTTTGAAGAAATAAAGAATATGAAACGGCACATATATGAGAAAAGACGCCCGGTAAGCGAAATTGTCGATTTATTAAAATCGAATTTATTTAATGATATTAAAATATATGAAGATTCTTTCGATTATAAGTTTGCAGATGCTGAAGCTGTTTTTAATTATTTGTTGATAAAAGCATATTTCCTCGAAAGCTGGTTAAATCTGCTTCCGTTTAACGAAACAGACAGAATATTTAACGAAGTATACAAGAAAATGGATAAATTTGCAGAGCTGAACGGTAATTTTAAACTTACAATACCGTATGTTTTAATCGATTGTGTAAAGAATTAAATTTTTATTTAATATGAAACCTTTAAACAGAAATTATAAAGTCGTCTTATTGCTGATTTTGTTTCTTGTGATTATTAATCTTCTTTTTTTTTATTCATGCAATTATCCGCCTCCCGATGAATCGAAGCAGCAAATTGAAAATTTAAAAGAAGAACTGAGAATTCTCGGTCTGAGACTTGATTCATTAAATAAAGTCAGAGATCAATTGTTAAAAGACATTGAGGAGCAGGATAAGAAATTGAAGATGATGCAGGAAGCAATAGACAGTCTGAAGAATATGAATTAAAAAATTCTTTTCTTATAAACAGACAATCTGCAAACAGTATGTAATAAATTTACATATACATTGTCTGAGTTTTGTCTTTACAATGTTAATTTGAAAATTTATTTTTGAATTAATTTTAATATATAGCTTTTAAATTATTAACAAATAAAAACGGAGTTAAATAATGGCGGAAATTAATTATCCCGAAATTCAGGGAAAACATTATGAAGAAGTATTGAATTTCTTTTCCTGGGATTTATCAAAGCATGAACTTGGATTTAAAGAGGATGATTTGATAAATATAGGTGAATATTGCAGTGATAGAATTTGCCGTATGGGAAAATCAGATAAACTTGCTTTAATCTGGGAAGGACATAAAGGAGAAATAAAGAAATATACTTTTAATGACATGAGACAGTTGACGAATTCGATTGCTGTGTTTTTGCAAAATCTCGGAATACAGCCGGGAGAAAGAGTCTGTTTATTTATGGATAAAGTACCCGAACTGTATTTCGGATTTCTCGGTATTCTGAAAATGGGAGGGATTGCTCAACCTTTATTTTCCGCTTTCGGGTCTGAATCACTTCTGACCAGGTTGGAAGATGCTCAGACGTCTGCAATTTTTACTCAGAAAAAACATCTTCCGAAAGTCAGAAATATACTTGAAAAACTTAACTGCCTTAAACATATAATTGTAGTTGATGACGACGGCAGTAAACCTCTTAAAGAAAGGGAAATTGCTTTTAATATGGATGCATCCGCAAGAGTAGATAACTTTGAAATTTATCCGTCAAAAGCAGAGACTCCTTCGGTTTTACATTATACCTCGGGAACAACAGGCAGACCAAAAGGCGCCCAGCATGTTCATATTTCATTGGTATCGCAATACATAACTGCGAAATATGTTCTGGATTTGAAAGAGGATGACATTTATTGGTGTACTGCTGACCCTGGTTGGGTAACGGGAACTTCATACGGAATAATCGGACCATGGTCTAACGGCATTACTCAATGTGTTCTTGATGCAGGATTTACTGCAGAAAATTGGTATAAATTTATTGAAAAGCATAAAATTACTGTATGGTATTCCGCTCCTACTGCAATAAGAGCTTTGATGAAAGAAGGTACAGAGGTTGTTAAAAAACATAATCTTTCTTCCTTGAGGCATTTGACAAGTGTCGGTGAACCTTTAAATGCCGAAGCCGTATTGTGGTCGAAAGAAGCATTTGGATTACCGTTCCATGACACATTCTGGCAAACGGAAACGGGCTCTATTGTAATAAGTAATTATCCCGGTATGAAAATTAAACCGGGCTCAATGGGAAAACCTTTTCCGGGAATTACCGCAACGGTTGTTGACTTGAAAACATATCTTCCTATCGAAAGAAGGGGAATAGTCGGAATGATAGCATTAAAACCGGGCTGGCCATCTATGTTCAGAACGTATTGGAATAATGAAGAAATTTATAAAGGAAAATTCAGAAACGGCTGGTATTTGTGCGGAGACAGAGCAAGCATTGATGAAGATGGATATTACTGGTTTGTCGGAAGAGATGACGATGTGATTAATACAGCAGGACATCTTGTAGGTCCGTTCGAGATCGAATCGGCATTACTTGAACATCCTGCTATAGCTGAATCTGCGGTAGTTGGTAAACCTGATCCTGTTAACATGGAAGTTGTAAAAGCATTCATTGCCCTGAAACCTAATATTAAACCGGATAAAATGCTCGAACTTGACATAATGAATTTTGTCAGGAAAAAACTGTCAGCGCTTGCTATGCCTCAGGAAATTGAGTTCGTTGATAAACTGCCTAAAACAAGAAGCGGAAAAATAATGAGAAGAGTATTAAGAGCAAAAGAATGGGGAGAGGAAATTGGCGATATTTCAACTCTTGAAGAAGATATGTAAACTTGTCCTTATTTTTTTCATTACGTTTATAATAACTTATCATAATATAACGCTGTAATTGATATGGCAAAACAATCTGTTTGCTTAAATTGGGTTGACCATCTTGCATTCGAAACAGAACTAAACGGTCATAAACTGATACTTGATGCCGATTCTTCTGTGGGAGGTCTGAACCGCGGTCCAAAGCCAAAACCCTTGATGCTTGTTGCACTTGCGGGATGTACCGGAATGGATGTTATTTCGATTTTGCAAAAAATGAGAGTGGATATAAAAGAATTTTCCGTGAGAGTGGAAGGTGAACTTACCGAAGAACATCCTAAACATTACACGAAGATGAAAGTGATATATGAGTTTGCAGGGAAGGACATTCCAATGGATAAACTGCAAAAAGCAGTTACACTTTCCGAAGAAAAGTACTGCGGTGTTCGTGCAGTATATTCGAAAACAATGGAAGTAACTTCAGAAATTATTTTAAAGGAAGGATAATTTTTTAGAATTTTCGGCAGTAATTATATTTTGATGTATAAATAATTTCGGCAGCAGGACAAAATATTACATCGTCAACTCAATTTCCGGAAAAAAGAAATTAACTTCTTTAATGCCGTTTTCTACGGAGTCAGAACCGTGAACCGCGTTTCTCTGTTTATCGTCTGCATATAATTTTCTTATTGTACCTTCTTTTGCTTCTGCGGGATTTGTTGCTCCGATTAGTTCCCTGAAGTCGTTTACCGCATTTTCTTTTACAAGTGCTATCGGTATGCATGAGCCCGAAGTCATAAATTCTACAAGTTCAGAGTAAAACATCTTATCTTTGTGTATCTCATAAAATTTTTCCGCCTGTTTCCTTGTTAATCTTACCGGTTTTAAGTTCAGAATTTGAAATCCGGCATCTAAAATTATTTTTATAATTTTCCCTTGCAGATTCTTTTCGACTGCATCAGGTTTTATAATACAAAGAGTTCTCTGCATAAAAGTTACTTTGGTTTGGTAGTTTCTTTTTTAGGTTGTTCTTTAGGAGTTTCTTTATTGATGTTTTTTGGAGGTTGTGTTTTTCTATCGTCTTTAGGAGGAGTTGTCTTAGGCAACTCTTTCTTCTGCTGGTCTTTTGGTGCTTCTTTCTTTGTATCTTTTGGTTTGCTGTCTTTCTGCGGTTCGGTTCCGGGTGTCATCTCCGGTCCCTGTGGAACCGACTCTTCTGAACTGGACATAAATTGATGGGTTAACGGACATTTCTTGTCTTTGTATTTCTTTAAACATATATCTAAAACAGCAGGACAGGAACCGTTGGAAGGCAGACCTGTCATTGTACATATATTAGTTTCTATAACATCGTTTGGAATATAAAAATCTACAAGCGGTAAATCAAAATCTTCGTCATCATAAAGCAGCTTCATAAATTTTCCCCATATTGGTGCCGCAGCTCTTCCGCCCTGTCCGTATGCACCGCCGAATTTTATTCGTGCATCATCAAATCCAAGCCATATTCCTGCAACGAATTGAGGCGTGTATCCGATAAACCATGCATCTGTGTAGTTTTGTGATGTCCCGGTTTTACCTGCTGCCGGTCTTTGAAAAAACTGTCTTATGCTCGTTGCTGTTCCCTGGTTTATTACATCCTGCATCATGTCAGTCATCATGTATGCAACTCCCTCACTCAATATTTCTTTTGTTTCAGGTATGACCTTCTCAATCAGATTTCCGTTTCTGTCTTCGATTTTTGTTATTGCAATCGGCTCTACCCAGATACCTTCATTTGCAAAAACACCAAAGGCATTTGTCATTTCAAGCGGGGTTACCTCGCTTGAACCGAGTGATAAAGTCAGATCTCTTCTTAAATTTGATTTTATGCCCATCTTGTGGGCTACATCGATTACTTTATCTATTGATACAACTTCCATTAATGTTCTGACCGCAACAACATTTATAGATTTAGCAATAGCATATCTCATTTCGACCATACCGCCTGTTCCTCCGCCTTTTGGTGACCATGTCTTGTTACCCGATGTAATACTGATTGGGTCGTTCGAAATTTCATAAGCGGGTGATAAGCCGTTCATAATCGCAACTGTATATACAAACGGTTTAAAAGATGAACCCGGTTGACGCCTTATTTGTGCTGCACGATTGAGTCCGTATCTTGTTCTCGAAAGCGGATTGGCTCCGATCATTGCTTTTATTTCACCTGTCTTTGGATTCATTACTACAAAACCAATCTGTACTGTTGTTGCCAATTTTTTTGCCGAATCAATTATATTCTGGTCTTTCTTCATCTTTTCATAAATCTGATTTTTATCGGCGTTGGTTTTTGCGTTTTTGTATTCTTCGGAATCCTTGATGAATTTATCAACAGCAGTGTTCTGTATATCTTTATTGCTTTTCCAGTTCCAAGTGGAGTTAAAAGATTTCTGATATGAGGGGAGTTGATCTAATACCGCATCTTCAGCATGTTTCTGTATTCTTGTGTCAAGTGTGGTATAAACTTTCAGTCCGTCCCTGTATAGATCATAACCGTATTGCTCTGCCTTGTTTTGTAATATTTGTCTTACATATTCGGAAAACTCCGGAACTTTTGAATCACTGACCTGTATTACGTCCGGACGCAGTACTGTTGTTATGTTTTCTTTTATCATTGCCTGATAAGTCTCTTCTGTTATATAATCTTCATCTCGCATTGCGTTTAATACAAGGTTCTTCCTTCCCTTTGAAACTTCGGGATTCAATACGGGGTCATAGTTGGAAGGAGATTTCAACAATCCTGCCAGTAAAGAACATTCATTTAATGTTAAATCTTTTGTTGTTTTGTTAAAATATGTCTGTGCAGCTGCCTCTATTCCGTATGCACCTTTCCCGAAATATACGGTATTTAAATAGTAAGTCAGTATTTCCTGTTTTGTGTATGTCTTTTCAATCTGTACGGCTGTCATTGCCTCGCGGATTTTTCGTTTCCAGGTCGTTTCTCTTGAATTTAAATACAGATTCCTTGCAAGTTGTTGCGTTATTGTCGAAGCTCCTTCTTTTTTGAGATTAAAACGTGCGGCATTTTTTATAAATGCCTGAACTATTCTCTGTAAGTCAACTCCCCAGTGACTGAAAAATTTTCTGTCTTCGATTGCAACTACTGCATTTATCATATCCGGAGGGATGTCTTCGTATGTGATCCTTGTACGGTTCTTTAAATAAAATTTATCCAGCAGTTCTCCGTCAGCCGAATATATTTTTGTTGCCTCCTCGAGCTTTGGATTTTCAAGTTCAGAAAGTGAAGGTAATGTGTTTGATAAGTATCCTAAATACCCTCCGATTACTACAAAACAAAGTAAAAAAATAACCGCTATGAATCCTATTGAAATATTTGCGCGCTTGTTTTTACGCAGTATCTGATTTCGAAAACTTTTATCTCTGAAAAATTTGTCTAGTTCATCTTTTTTATTTTTCTTTCTGAAAACCATAGACTAATAAATTTTTTCATTAAATAAGATTTTTTTTGTTGAATTATCATAAAATCGGTACAAAATTAATTCAACTCCGTTGAACATCGCATAGCTGTAATTTTCAATCCAGTCTCCCAAATTTATATATATTCCTCCGTTTTCGGTTAATTTCTGGGGTAAATGTCTGTGTCCCATAACTATATAATCAAATCCCTCTTTTAATTTATTCATTGCAAAATCTTTCAATCCGTCGCGTTTTGAATAATTCTTTTTTGAAGAGTATCTTCTTGAAGATGCGGATGAGTGTTTTGCAAGTCGGATTCCGATATCAGGATGTAAAATAGAATACATATATTGTGAAAACCTGTTTTTCATTATATGTTTTGCAATTTTATATCCTGTATCTTTATATGCAAGTCCGTCTCCGTGATGGATATAAAATTTTTTTCCGTTTATTTCCAGCGATATAGGCTTGAAATTGACTTCTATTCCGAATTCGTCTCTGAAATATGTCCCTTTCCAGAAATCATGGTTCCCTGAAAAATAAACAATCTCTGTTCCCGCTTTTTTCAATTCCGAAATTTTTGTAAAGAGCTTATAAAATCCTTTGGGAACTACCTGTTTGTATTCTATCCAGCAGTCGAATAAATCACCTACAATGAATAATTTTTTTGCACTTTGATTTTTTAAATAATCCAGAAATTCTATAAAAATATCTTCCTGATCGCTTCCGCCCTTTTTATAATCTAAATGTAAATCCGAGACAAAATAATATTTGCCCGCTTCCTCATTCATTTGTTACTGTTCATTTCTTTTTAATTTTTACTGTAACTGAGAAACTTTTGTTCCCTTTTTTACATACTCCTGTATTCGAATCGCAGTATCCGAATTTCACGTTTCCCGTTATTGTCAGACTCTGATCCTGTACATCGGAAGGAATTTTGAAATTATATTTGACTCTATTGCTTTCAATGTATTCCGAATCTCCGCCCGAGAAATCCTGCATACCGATACCTTCAACCGAAGTTGATGTTAATTCAAGTTCTACACCGGGGTCTTTTGGGATTTTAACTTTGTCTTTTAATTTGAAACTAATCGTTAAAAAACCCTGTTCTCCTGCTTTATAACTTTTTTTATTTGCTTTTATGCTGACTACCGGTGCTGTCTGCGAAAAAGAATAATCAGCCGTAATTAATGTTATCAGTAAAGCAACGAGTATTCCGAGTAATAATAATTTTTTTGTCATAATATATTACAGTTTATTTTTTAATATCTGCTGATAATGAATTCCTTATACTTTTTGCAAATATTTGTAGATTCTATATGAGCATAAGCATTATGATTATGTATACTTTCATAATTTTCAGCTTCCACAGAATACCATTTAATATTCTTCATTTTTTTTAATCTCATCACGGTGTTTCTTGATACATCTTCAACAAATACAGGATTTTTATAAGCTTTTTCAGTTACGTATTTTTCGTCTTCGCGTTTCAGTAATGAGTATAAATCACAACTGGCAGAATCTTCTACTGCATCTATTATTTCTTCTATCCATATATTACCTTTAAACCTGACAGAGACAGTTATATCTCCTCGTTGATTATGTGCTCCGTATTTTGATATATTTTTTGAACAGGGACATAGTGTTTTAACCGGTACGACGACAGTCATAATAAAGTCTTTATCTCCGTTGTACTTTACTGCATGAAATTTTACTCTGTAATCCATCAATGACTGTAGTTTTGATACAGGTGCCGTTTTTGTCCGAAAGTAAGGAAATTCAAGTACTATATGCGATGCCTTTGCATGTAACTTGTTTTGCATCTCCGTAAGAATATCAAATAACGATTCTATATTTATTTCTTTTCCGTTTTTTTCAAGAATTTCGACAAAGCGGCTCATATGTGTTCCTTTGAAATGCATCGGCAGGTCAACTGTCATTGAAATCATCGCAATTGTATGCTGGTGCTTGTTATCGCGGTCTTTTACAAGAATCGGATATCTTAAGTTTTTTATTCCGACCCTGTTTATGGGAATTTTTCTTTTATCTGTTTTATTTTGAGTATCGGGTAATTTTTTATTTTTATTATTCATTTTATTTATTTTTCGATTTTTCCTGTGTATTTTCCGTCATTACAATCAACATCTA
>VGWA01000019.1 GCA_016873795.1 Ignavibacteria bacterium | reverse complement strand
GTTATTGGGTTGTCTTAGCAATGCCTTTCTCATTAAACATCTCTTAACAAAATATATATTATGGATTTGGTTATGAAATAATAATTTTTATTAAATTGATAATTCATTTAAATATTTTTAATTTATTAAAAATATTGAAAGGAGGAAAGAGATTTCCTAAGTGAATTTAAAAAAGACCGCAGCTTAAGATTATTAAACAATAAAGTTCTGGTATTGAACCAAAACTACGAACCTTTGACAATATGCAACGTGAAAAGAGCTGTAATTATGTTATTCCTCGGAAAAGCTGAAATAATAAGTAAGTTTGACGGAGTTAAAATAAAATCAACACGTTTATCTTTTGAATGCCCGAAAATAGTCAGATTGATTTTTTTTGTCAGAGTTCCTTTTAAAAAAATAATATTGTCGAGAAAAAATATATTAAGGCGGGATAAACACAAATGTCAGTATTGCAGCTCGTCAGCTAATTTAACTGTCGATCACATAATACCAAAATCAAAAGGCGGGGAAGACAGCTGGGAAAACCTTGTTACCGCCTGTATAAGATGCAATAATAAAAAAGGGGATAGAACACCCGAAGAAGCAAAAATGCATCTTAATAACAGTCCGAGAAAACCTTCGCATATAACCTTTATAAAACAATTTGCGGGTGAAATTGACGAATGCTGGAAACCGTACTTATATATGTAATATTATAAAATAAATTTAAATTCTATAAATTATGGATATTAAAAATAAAAGGATTTTAATTTTCGGCGGATGGGGCCTTGTCGGCTCAGCAGTTGCTAAAAGAATTTATGAGTGTGAACCGAAACAAATAATGCTTACTTCACTGTTCAAAGATGAAGCAGTTCAAATATGTAAAGATTTGAATAAAGAGTTCGGGACAAAAAATCTTTTTGTTCCCTGGTGGGGAAATCTGTTTGTCAGGTATGACTATAAAGATATGCCGAGAGAACAATATATGAATAATACTGCTGGAAGACGTAATATAATCCATGATATAGTGGATGAGTTAAACGAACAAATTTTAATGAAGTCCAGCATATATCATTTATTGCGTGAATTCAGACCGGATATAATTATTGATTGTATAAACACAGCAACTGCTATCGCATACCAAAATATATATAAGTCAAGCCAGGATGTTATAAAATGTTTAGAATCAAAAAATAATGATTATGATAAACTTTGTGAAACATCAGAAAAATTGATATGCTCATTGTATATACCGCAGTTGATTCGTCATGTACAGATTTTATACAATTCGATGCTCATATTTAAAACCGGTTTTTATTTTAAGGTTGGTACGAGCGGAACAGGAGGTATGGGATTAAACATACCTTTCACCCATAGTGAAGAAAAACCGTCAAGAGTACTTTTAAGTAAATCTTCAGTTGCCGGTGCACAGACATTACTGTTGTTTTTAATGGCAAGGACACCAAACGGTCCGATGGTTAAAGTAGCAAAGCCTACTGCATCGATTGCATGGAAAAAGATAGGCTACGGGGAAATCAAAAGAAAAGGAAAAAAGATTAAAATTTACGATTCGGATATTAAAGATACCGTCAGATTGGGGAATGTATTTAAAAGAAATATCGATAAGAAGTTTAAAGAAATTGGAAATTATAAAACCGTTTATATTGATACCGGAGAAAATGGAATTTTTTCAACGGGTGAATTTGAGACAATTTCCACAGTCGGACAGATGGAATTTATAACTCCCGAAGAAATTGCGGAAGATGTCATAAGGGAAATCCTGGGCGGTAATACGGGACGCGATGTTGTGAGTGCACTGGACGGAGCTGTTATGGATCCTACATACAGAGCCGGCTATCTGCAGCAGCATGCAGCCAGGAAACTCGAAGAACTTGAAAAAAAATATAAAACATCATCAGTTGCATTCGAAATGCTCGGTCCTCCGCGTCTTTCAAAACTTCTGTATGAAGTCTATATGATTAAATTATTATATGGAAATTTTGATAAGTTTATCAAAGCAAAACCTTCGGAAATTTCCCGTAAAATATTCGGTTATCTTGCTAAAAATAATAAACTGAGAAACGAAATTGTTTCACTCGGTCTGCCTGTATTGCTGCCTAACGGTAAAGAAGTATTAAGAGGACCTTCGGTTATAATACCATCGGAAAATGAAGGGGATATTATTAATTCATCACGCAAGAAAATAGAAAAATGGACTTATGACGGGTGGCTTGATCTTAGAACAAATAACTGGAAAATCTGGCAAAACAGATTCAAGGTTATCAGAAAACAATCGGAAATCTTTACCGAACCGGATCACAGTTCAAGATATTTATTTAACAATTATTACTGGTCAAACTTTAAAGAAATAAATATCGGAAAAGTTGTCGGGTGGATTTTTATTCACGAAGAAAAAGGATTAAGAATGAAAGGATAATTTTAGTTAATTAATGGAACAATTAAGTAAAATATTGTACGAGAATATTCTTACAATTTTAATATTCATTCCGATAATATTTTCTTTACCGCTTCTTTTTTTAAAGAAGCAATCGGAGAAATTTATTAAAATTTACTCTTTATTACTATCCCTTATTGTATTTATTTTTTCTCTGTTCCTCTTTCTTAAATTTAATCCTGACGTCGAAGGCTATCAGTTCATAGTAAAATATAAATGGATTTCTTTTCTGAATGCCGATTATCAC
This sequence comes from Ignavibacteria bacterium, assembly GCA_016873795.1. Classification (GTDB taxonomy): domain Bacteria; phylum Bacteroidota; class Ignavibacteria; order Tepidaquicellales; family Tepidaquicellaceae; genus VGWA01. The sequence goes on along the minus strand of VGWA01000019.1, from coordinate 24,023 downwards.
ATTGGAATAGACGGTATTTCATTGCTTTTAATAATGCTTACTACTTTCACAATTCCTCTGAGTATTTTAATATCCTGGCAATCGGTGAATAAAAGAATAAAGTTGTATTATTTTATGATACTTATTCTGGAAGGAAGTCTGATTGGTGTTTTTTCCTCACTCGATTTATTGTTGTTTTATGTCTTCTGGGAGTTTATATTAATTCCGATGTATTTTATGATAGGTATATGGGGCTCGGAAGAAAGAGTTTATGCAGCAGTTAAATTTTTTCTTTATACAATGATAGGAAGTGTCTTGCTGATTATCGGTGTTATATGGCTCGTTTACTCCTGCATGGAAAAAGATATGTTTCTTAATGCAGAAAATGCTTTGAGGAAGTTCACTCTTGATATAACACAATTAGATAAAATATCTCCTTTTCTTCAGCCGCAAAGACAGATTTTACTTTTTCTGTTGTTTACAATCGGATTTCTTATAAAAATACCCTTATTCCCTTTTCATACCTGGTTGCCTGATGCACATGTTCAGGCTCCGACAGCAGGCAGTGTGATACTGGCAGCACTTCTGTTAAAAATGGGAACTTATGGCTTATTAAGGTTTTCCGTACCTTTATTTCCTGTAGCGTTTTTGACGCTTACTCCATACCTTGCCGTACTTGCGGTTGTTGGGATCATTTACGGTGCATTGGTTTCCATCGTTCAGAAAGATATGAAAAAACTTGTGGCATTTTCTTCGGTTAGTCATATGGGATTCATTGTACTGGGTATTACGGCGCTAACTCAGGAGGCAGTACAGGGTAGTGTTATACAAATGGTTAATCACGGATTATCGACCGGAGCATTATTTATGCTTGTCGGTATGTTGTATGAACGACGTCATACTAAGGAAATAGCACAGTTTGGCGGTATCGCAAAAGTTATGCCTGTTTATGCCGGTATCTTTCTTGTGGTGTCATTGTCGTCTATCGGTCTTCCAGGATTGAATGGCTTTATCGGGGAATTTTTGATATTGTTAGGTGCATTCGGCTCTCAAAATTTAAAATCGATTTATTATTCAGTCTTCTCGGCAACGGGCGTAATACTTTCTGCTGTCTATCTGCTTTGGATGTATCAAAGGGTTTTTACCGGTCCTGTTGATAAAGATGAAAACAAAAATTTAAAAGATATCGGCAAAATTGAATTGGCTTGTCTTATTCCGGTATTAATATTTATTGTGTGGATTGGTGTGAGACCTAATACTTTTCTGCATAAATCGGAAAAATCTGTTAACAAAATTATTCTGCAATTTAAAAATGCTGAAATAATTAATAAAACAAGAAATACTATCGATATAAACAACTCAGTGTTCAGAGAGGAAAAATAATTCATTAAAAATTTGTTCGAATATAAGGTGTATATGTTAATAATTGTTTGAAATAGCAGGAAAATCGGAGAATAAAATGTATTTATGAATTATTAATAATATTTTTAATTATAAATAAAATTTGTAACTTTATATATGTATCAATAAGTTAATAATAATTTAGTATTTAATAGTATCATATGGAACTATTATGAAAATTTATTGTATTATAATTTAAAAAATAAAAAAATAAAAAATGAGTAATAAAAAATTTTATATTCCGGTGGCAATAATATTAATTGTTATCGGAATTTTTATCGGGACAAGGATTCAAAAAGCCGTTTCTAACGATAAGGTCGAAGATCAGATTAAGAAATATGCCGAAGTTTTAAAAAAGACTTCCGATTATTATGTGGATGATGTGGATACACAGAAACTGACTGAAGCCGCAATAAAGGGTTTATTATCCGAATTGGATCCTCATTCTATATATATTACGAAAGAACAATTAAAAAGAGTTAATGAAGATTTTCAAGGAAGTTTTGAAGGAATTGGGGTTGAATTTGATATAATAAACGATACATTAACTGTCATATCACCTATTGTCGGAGGACCTTCTGAAAAGCTCGGAATCCTGGCGGGCGATAAAATTGTCAAAATTGACGGACAGAATGTAATTAAAATTTCACGTGAGGATGTACCTAAAAAACTGCGCGGTCCGAAAGGAACAAAAGTAACAGTATCTATTATCAGAGGGCATTCAACGGAACTTTTGGAATTCGAAATAACAAGGGATAAAATTCCCTTATACAGTGTTGATGCATCTTTGATGTATAATAACGAAATTGGTTATATCAGGATCTCAAGATTTTCAGCAACGACATTTGATGAATTTATTCAGGCATTGAATAAGTTGAAAAATTCCGGCATGAAAAAACTGGTGCTTGATTTAAGAGGAAATCCGGGCGGATATATGAATCAGTCCGTGAAAATGGCAAGCCAGTTTCTGCCGAAAGGAAAAAAAATTGTTTATACAAAATCCCGTGTTAAAGATTTCAACGAAGAATATTTTTCGTCGGGAGGAGATTTTCTCGATATTCCTCTTGTAGTACTTGTAAATGAAGGCTCTGCTTCGGCAAGTGAAATTGTTTCAGGTGCAATTCAGGACTGGGACCGTGGTCTTATTGTGGGAACTCCGACTTTCGGAAAAGGATTAGTGCAGCAGCAGCTTGATATTTTTGACGGTTCAGCAATCAGAATTACAACATCAAGATATTATACACCGGCAGGCAGAACAATTCAAAAACCGTACGAAGGTGGGAAGTATATTTCACGCAATAACGGAGACAGTGAAGACGGAGATAATTTTGAACATAATAAAGATGTCAAAGATACTACAAAGCCTGTTTACAAGACATTTTCCGGCAGAACAATTTATGGAGGAGGCGGTATTACTCCTGATTATATCGTAAAGGTAGATACATTGACAAACTATACAGTCCAGTTCAGAAGGTTAAATCTCATATATATAATAGTTGAAGAGTTTATGAAAGACAATCGTTCAAAAATAGAATCAACTTATAAAAACTATAAAGATTTTATAAGCGGTTATCAAATTAATGAGCAGCTTCTGAACGATTTGATTGCAGCCGGAAAAGAAAAGGGAATTGAATATGACCAGGTTGCATTTGAAAAAGATAAAAATTTCATTGTGGCTTCTGTGCTTTCGCAAATAGCACGTGATATATGGGGGAATGAAGGGAGTTATGCTGTTTTTATCAATTATGACGAACAATTTTTGAAAGCTGTCAGTCTGTTAGATGAAGCCGCAAAACTGTTAAACAATTAACGGGTTTATTCAAAAAATTGAGACTTGCATTATTAATATTGCCGATTATTATTGTTTTTGCACTTCCATTATCCGGGCAGATAAACTCTCTTGAAGTGGGAGAAGAACTTGTGTATAATGTTTATTACGGTTTCATAAAACTGGGAGAAGTAAAATTTAATATCACCGGAAGAGATTCAATAATCAGAAACAGATATTTTTCAAAAGCAGAGCTTAGAAGTTTTGAAGGTATTCCTTTTATGGAGGTAAATTTTATTTTTGAAAGTGAATTTGATTATGATTCCAAAATGCAGTATCATAACAACTGTGTATATTCCGTTGAATTCAATTCAAGTGAGTTCAAAAAGGATGAAATGAATAAACGGTCAATATTTAATATTAACTATAATTTCATTTATGACAGCAGTTTAATTTTTGTGAAAAAACTTCAAAACAACAATATTACGGAAGAAAGCAAAATTAACATAAAAAAAAATGTAAGATATCAGGACGGATTAAGTATATTTTATAATGCAAGACTGCAGTCTCTGTCGACAAAAAATAATTTTAACATACCGGTTTATATAAACGAAAAAGAATCATCTGTAAAATATTCTTTTAACAAAAATATTGAGGATGTATCAATTGACCTTGTAAATTACGATGTTGCTGTTATAAAAATTGAAGGAAGAGCCGATTTTACGGGAGTAGTGGGCTTGACCGGCGAATTTGCGGGATGGTTATCTAATGATAATCAGAGAATTCCGATAAAAGCACTGTTTAACGTTGCCATCGGAAGCGTTAAACTTGAGCTTGCAAGTTATAAGAGGAAAAACTGGAAACCGCCGGTTTTTAAAAATTGAAAAAGTCGTTTATTTTTGATAAATTTATTCACAATTATTATATTATGCGAAATTTGTTTTTTTTATTTTTTATTTTTCTGCTTGTGAACGTGTCATATTCCCAGGACGCACAGGAAATTATAAAAAAAGTGCAGGGAAATTATAAGGATATTACTGACGCTAAAGCGTCTTTTTCTCAGTCAACAAATTATAATTCGGGCGGCTCTGAAAAAAGCAGCGGTATAATTTATATTAAGAAAGAAGATAAATATAGAATTGAAACCAAGAAAACTATAATGGTAACAGACGGAAAAACTGCCTGGACGTATACTCTCTCAAGAAAACAGGTCGTAATCGATTATTACAAGGAAGAAGGAAATACATTTTCTCCTAATAAATTTCTTTTTAACTATCCTCAAAATTTTTATTCCGATTTGGAAGGCGAAGAAAATGTTTCCGGTGTACCGTGCTATCTGTTAAAATTGACTCCCAGACACAGAGGCAATATAAAATCCGCGAAAATCTGGATAGATAAAGAAGCTTATCTGATAAGAAAAATAACGATCGCATCAAAAGAATCCACTACTACTTATACTTTAAATAACATAGACCTCGATATCGGAATCGGTGATTCAAAATTTAATTTTTCTACACCACAGGGAGTTGAAGTCATTGATTTAAGATAAATATTTCAGGTCCGCTTAAATTATTCATATATTGAGTGTAAATCTAAAGAAAATACTCAAATTTACTTTATTGTTACTTATTCTTTTGTTTTTTCTGTATCTGGCATTCAAAGGTGTGGATTTTAAAGACTTGCTGGGAAAGTTAAAAGATACAAATTATTTTTATGTCATTATCGCTGTATTAATCGGAACAGTCGGAGGAAGTTATATAAGGGCAATAAGATGGCAGTATTTGCTTGACCCGCTTAAACCAAAAATACCTGTCAGTAATCTTTTTTCCGCGGTTATGATAGGTTATCTGTCTAATGCAATAATCCCGCGTTCGGGTGAAGTGGCAAGACCTTTTATCCTTGCAAAAAAAGAAGGAATTTCCAAAGCTTCGGCTTTTGGAACGATAGTAGTCGAAAGAATCTTTGATATGATTTCTATGTTTCTTGTTTTTGGCTTGTGTTTGTTTTTCTATCGTGAAAAAATTTCCGAAGCATTCGGTGCTTATGATATTGAATACTGGGCGTTGTATGTTTCTGCGGCAATTATTATTGTGGTAATCGTGGTTGTTGTAATGTTGTTTAATCTTGAAAAAACCGAAAGAATAGTGGAAAAAATTTCCAAAAAGATTTTACCCGAAAGATTTAATTTCAGAATTCATAAAATATTTATTTCGCTAATTAACGGTTTCCTGTTTATAAAATACCCTAAAACTTATTTTAAAATATTCTTTTCCTCCGCATTGATATGGATATGTTATGCATTATCATCTTATATAACTTTTTTTGCCTTTGATATTAACCTGAACTTCATAGATGCAAATCTGGTACTGACAATGAACAGCTTTGCTATGACCCTGCCGCTGCCGGCTAATTCTGCCGGTACATTCCATTTCTTCGTTAGTACAACTCTTATCGTAATTTTCGGAATTAACAAAGAAACATCGTTGGCTTATGCAACCGTAAGCCACCTTGTTGGTTTTATATTTATATTATTGATCGGATTTTATTTTTCTGTAAGGGAAAATTATAAATTCAGTTTTATGCAGGAATTATCCGGCAATAATCGGGAAAAATAAAATTCTGAATATCATGAGGTATGCCGCAATTGATATTGGCTCAAATTCCGTCTTACTTAACATTTCCGAAAAAGATAAAAAAGGAAAATGGAAATCTTTGTTTGACATTTCCGAAATTACAAGATTAGGTGAAGGATTGTCTGATTCTCTTATACTCAATCAAGTTGCTGTAAACAGAACTATTAATGTTATCCTGAAAATGAAAAAGAAAATTGAGGAATTTGGAGTGTATGATTTCTGTGCCGTAGGAACTATGGCACTGAGGAATGCAAAAAATGCGAAGGAATTTATCGGGGAAGTAAAAAATGAATGCAAAATTGATATTGATGTCATCAGCGGTGAAGAGGAAGCTCGATTAACGCATCTTGGAGTCGTTGCCGGTTTTGATATTACTTCGGGCAATGTTCTTATTTTTGATGTCGGAGGAGGAAGTACTGAATTTATTTTTAGTAGGAATCGAAAAATAAAGAATTTGGTAAGCCTGAATGTGGGAACAATTAAATATAACGAAAAGTATCTGGTCTCTAATCCTGTTTCAAACAAGGAATATACCGAAACTTGTGAAATAGTTAAGCGTGATTTAAAGACTCTCGGTGACAAATTAAAAAATCATTTTACCATCGGGGTAGGAGGAACAATAACAAATTTGGCAGCAATTAAACATAATCTGAAATCTTACGACCCGGGAATTATTCACGGCAGTGTATTAACTGCCGGGGAACTTGAGAAAATAATATTTTTTTTAAAATCCAAAACAATTGAAGAAAGAAAAAATATTACGGGGTTGGAACCTAAAAGAGCCGATGTGATTTTAAGCGGGGCTGTGATAATTAAAGAAATTTTAAAAGCAGCAAACACAGATTTTTTAACGGTCAGTGACAGGGGACTCAGACACGGTATCCTTATCGATAGATTCTCCGATAAAAAAATATGTTGATATTCAGATAATTTATTATGACAAAACAGCATTTTGTTAAATGCTCTGTTTCTTTTTTTCAGCGAATTGTGTTTATGAATGGAATAAAGAATTATAATAATATTTTTTAGAAATCAAGTCCGAGTGAGAAATAATAAAAGGGAGGGGAAAATTTTTGAAGATTGTAATTCCATGCTATGTCAAATTTAAGAGGCAATCCGAGAAAAATTTGTCTCGTACCGAATCCCATTCCTATTAGTAAATCCTTTGTTCTGTAACGCCCGTCAATTTTTGTTATTGGTTTAAGAGAATTATTATCAGACCAAGCCATACCTGCATCTAAGAAAGTAACCGCCATGATGTCCTGGAATCCGATAGGCAAAATACCCAGTATGAGATATTTGATTATAGGATATCTGAACTCGATGTTTCCCAGTGTGTATTTTGAGCCGGCCGCCCTGTCATAGTTAAATCCTCTTAACGGGAAACCCGGTTGTGAGAATATAAATTCTTCAATATTACTTATAGGTATGGTTCTGTTTTCAAAATTATAATTAATCCAGTTTTCCGTTCCTCCGATATAAAATCTTTGCGGATTCGGTCCGAAGCTGGCACCGCCTGCCCATCTCATTGCAAGGGTAAAATCGTCGGCTAACTTGAAATACCTTCTGAAGTCAAACAAAAAAGACGAAAATCCAACACCGTCTTTTGTAAATTTTGGAGATGCTAACAGTGAAATATTATATCTTGAACCTTTTATCGGAGCCGTTAGACCCGGCAGGGTATTGTCGTGTACAAATGATATCGAAGGAGTGGCAAGATATTTTCTTTCAATTGGTTCGCTGCTGTCATCCAGGTTTTCTTTACTTACTCTCAGAAGCGAAAGGCTTGCATCAAATCTTTTGAATCTTGATAAAGGATAAGATGCATTAAATGTCATTCCTATGTTCCGGTATCTGTATAAATTATCTCCGTGGCCTTTATTGAATATTACAAATCTTGCGGTGTGAAAAGCACCGAACCCGTAATCGATTCTGTGAGGGAAATTGAAATAATATACAGCAAAGTCACTGTTTTGAAAATCTATTACCATGGATGAAAGAAAATATAATCTATGATTTCCCATCATATCACTCAATGAGAGCTGTGCGTATCCCTGAAGCCCGTAAAAATTCGAATATAGTGCATTTCCGTAAACATAATCCGGTGAAAACCTGACTTTATAGTTGTTTATTTTAAATGTTCTGTCGGGATTTAAATTCTCCGCTACTTGAAAGTTCGGATTATTTTGATAATCAATTGAGTCTGTTTTTATTGCTTTAGATAAAGAATCCGGTAAACCTTTGCGTTTATTCAGATTTATTTTAATGTCTTCTCCGTAAATTTTGCTTGAATCAATTTTACTTTCGGTAAATATCGAATCTGAAATTAACAGTGAATCATTATTATTTGTGAGATTTGTTTTTCCCGAATCGAGATATGAAACAGAATCCGAAGTAATTGCATATGAGGAATCCGTTATAATGGTTTTGTTTATATAGTTTTCGGTTGAATCTTCCGGCAAATTTAAAGAATCTGATTTTGAAATGCCTGTTGAATCCGGTTTTAAATATTTCTCTGATACAAGCCGTGTCGGCTTGAGACTGTTAAGATATAAATTTTTCTCGAAAGGATTGTTTATGGAAAAAATTTCGTACGCTCCGTTATGTAATGATACAAATAGTAATTTTTTACCGTCCTTGGAAAGTGTAATCTGGTCAATCGGATTGAGTGAATTTGTAATTGGTTTGTCTATGACTGTTCCGGATGAATCTGTGTATTTCATGTATATGTTGCTGATGCCCGATATATCTGAAACATATAAGTATCTTGAAGTGTCCGTACCGAATTGAGCATACGAATCATTAACATTCCTTGAATTTGTTTCTCTTGTTATTTTTTTTGTTGTGACGTCAATTTTATACAGGTTTTTTGTGTTTAAATCGTGTTCCCACATTTTAAAATCCTTTGGTATCAATGCAGGGTCTGTATAATCTGCTCTGTCTGACGTGAAGTATATATATTTTCCGTCGGGTGACCAGCCGGGATTTAAATCGGAAAAAATATCATTTGTAAGATTGTCTAACTTCTTTGTGTTTAAATCATATATATAAATATCCGACTGTTTATTGTTAGTCCCGACAAGTGCCAGTTTATTATTTACGGGTGACCATTCAACATAAGAAATCGAATTTAGACTTACCGGAAGTCTTGTCTCCCGTCCCGAATTTATGTCAACTAAAAAAATGGCATCCTGGTCTCCCGCTTTTACGCTGATTGCTATTTTTGAACCGTCCGGTGACCAGGATACACCGGGTGTTAATACCTGCAGCTCTTCAAAGTTCGCTGTTGTGTTACCTTCGATAATTTTATCAATAACCTGCCCCGTATTTACGTCTGCCAGAAAGACATCAAAAAAATCGTCTCTGTTTGAAATAAATACAAACTTGTCGCCCTGAGGAGAAATAACCGGTGAAATATTATAAAATCCGCCTGTTCTTCGGGCGTCGGTTAATTGTTTTGAAAATTCCGTTACCTCCTCTCTGTCTGTAATATCAGTCCAGTAATTTTTCTTTAATTCCCTGAGCCATTTTTCCGAAATTTCTTGAATATCTAATTTAAATGTTTCTTTAAATCCTACGTCTACATCACCGAATGTTTTTATGTTTCTGAAAAGCTCTGCGATTTTGTACTCTCCGTAATAACTCGATATCCATGCAAAAAAACTCTGCCCCGCACGGTATGATAAGTAGCCGTATATGTATTCCAGAGGAGGAATAAAATCATTTACGATTCCGACTCTCATATATTCATCCGTGCCTTTATCGAGTCCGTCGAGACTTAAATATTCGCACATTCCTTCGCTGAACCACATTGGAAAAACAAGGGTAATATTTTTTGCTATTATGTTTTGAACCGATCCTCCGTAGAATACATCGTTCATGAAGGCATGAACGAGTTCATGATGAATCGTATGCCTGAACTGTTCATAATTTCCTTCGAATGGAATTAACGCTCTGTTTTTAAAAAGCTCCGTTACACCTCCAACACCTTCCGGTAGAAATTCATCAATTATATTATTCTGTTGAAATTCATTGTGGGAGTTGAAAATTATTATGGGTATCCTGTTTGCTATATGAAATTCGGTGTTATTAATTATGCTTACCAGAGAACTTTCGGCGACGGCCGCGGCAAACTCGGCAAGCGGATAACCTTCCTGGTAAAAGTATATATCAAAATGCTTTGTCTGCAGATATTTCCAGTCAAAATATTTATATTGCACTTTGTTTTTACCAAACTGGGAATATGAATTATTAATTGAAAAAAGTAAAATAAATGCGAATAATAATATTTTTATAAGTATTTTATAGTTGACTTTCATTAAATTTTATAACAAACGGAATACTATTTTTGTTCTTAGTAAAATAAAGTTAAAAAAAAATTAATAATAAAATAAGTCTTTTAGATTTTCCAATATGTTATCAGCTTTTAGATATTTTTGTAATTCGTCTGTTTTGTTCATTTTTTTTATTCCCTGCTCATTTGCTTAATTAGAAATAACATAAAAAATTATAATTTGTTCATTTTTTTATACGAAAAAAAAAGATAAATGTTTAAATTTTCGTATACAGGAATTTTAAAAAAAATTAAACTTTATGAATTATTGTTTTTATAATGCATAATATCTTAGACAAGTCTGCTTTTTTTCTTTTTATTCATCGTATGTCACTGAAAATTACAAAGAAAATGATTAATTTAAGCAACAAAGAAAAAAATTTATACAATATAAGAAATTGCTAAATGATAAACTGAAAATAATATAACATGAAAGATACTGAAATAGTAAAGGAATTAAATAAAAAATACGGAGCTTTAAGAAAGGAAATCGGTAAGATTATAGTAGGACAGGAGAGAATCATCGAACAGTTAATGATATCTATATTATCGAGAGGACATTGTTTACTTGTCGGGGTTCCAGGACTTGCAAAAACCCTGATTGTTAAATCGTTATCCGAAGCACTGGATTTAAAATTCAGCAGAATTCAGTTTACTCCCGATCTGATGCCGTCGGATATTACCGGTACTGAAATACTCGAAAGCGGAAAAGATATTGCTTCAAAATTCAGATTTATTCAAGGACCTGTATTTGCCAATATTATACTTGCGGATGAGATAAACAGGACACCTCCAAAGACTCAGTCGGCTCTTCTGGAAGCTATGCAGGAACATAAAGTAACCGCAGCCGGCATCACGTATAAATTAGAAGAACCGTTTTTTGTGCTTGCTACACAAAATCCGATTGAACAGGAAGGAACTTACCCGTTACCCGAGGCACAACTTGACAGATTTATGTTCAACCTCTGGCTGGATTACCCTTCGTCTGAAGAAGAAATGGAAATAATCAGAAAAACAACCACTTCATACGAGTACAAAATTGAAACGGCAATATCAGGAAATGAGATAATAGAATTTCAGGAATTGTTAAAAAAAGTTCCTGTAGCAGATGAACTTGTCAAATTCACTGTTGATTTGGTGGCAAAAACAAGACCGATGAATGAAAATTCGCCGAAATTCATAAAAGACTATTTAAATTGGGGAGCCGGTCCCCGTGCTACACAATATCTTATACTTGCCGCAAAGGCATTTTGCATAATTGACGGAAGATATTCTCCTGAAATCGATGATATAAAAAGAGCAGCAGAACCTGTTTTACGCCATAGATTAATAATGAATTTTAATGCTGAAGCAGATAACATCAGTGTACTTGAGATAATTAAAAGAATTATTGAATAATAAACATATAAAAAAACAGCCGGATTAAATTTCCGGCTGTTTTATTATAAGGTATGTAGTCTGATTTTATTTTACTGGTCCTGTTGGAATAAAATAAGTTACACCGACTCTTAAGCCAAAATTACTGAGAGCATATCTTGGTTTTGGAGCTTTATTATCACCCGCAGTAGGTGTCCAGTTTTCTTCATAAGTTATTTTGGGATAGACTGTAGCGTCATTAGCATATTTTTCCGTAACTTCCAAAGTGCTGGGACCCCATGACATTGCCGTTCCGAAAATTTCCGTAAATATCCCGAAATTTTTACTTAAAATAAATTTTGTTCCTACTGCACCGTTAATTCCGAGTGCGACCCCGCCGCTTTCTTTCCATTTCATAGTACCCGTAGGGGCTCCTGTTCCTGTCGCTGTTATATCCTCATATTTCATCGGTATTGCAATCGTCATACCGAATCTTGAATATAAGTCAACTTCCTTAGCTAACTGTGTGGATACGACTACCGCCGGCATAATGGAAATAGTATTTGCATAGTGTTTCGAGTTGTAATTGACAGTTCCGATTACGGAATTCTCTTCAAATTTATTTCCGAGTACAAATGAACCGGCCAGTTCGAATCCCCAGTTTTTGCATATCATATAACCGACTCCTGCGTGTAAATCTATTCCCTGTCCGAATGAACCGTATTGCAAATCTCTCGTTGTTGCGACAGTACTTTTATCGAACAAATATTGTGACGAAAGGCCTAAACCGTAACCGCCGCCGAGTTTGAAATAAACACTTTGAGCATTGGAAATACCCGCGATGGAAAGAATAAAAAATACAATCAAAACTGTTTTAAAAGCTTTCATTTTTACCTCCTAAATTTTAAGTTAAACATATGTAAAGAGAACAAAAAATTTTTAAATTAGCAAGTCATTTTATTACACAAAATTATCTGATATTATTATAATGTAATTGAAATTAAGAAATAATTTATTAACTGAAGTTACGCAAGACATTAAAAACAGCTTTTTTTCATTCTGAAATTGGTTCAGGGTAACAAGTGCGTAACTTCTGTTATTAATTGCTCCTGCTTGTACATAACGGTAATTTTTAACTTCGTAAAGAGATAATAACACTGCATATCTAAAATCAAATAAATCATATTTTAACCAATTCTTTATATTGACTTTAAAAATAAAATTGAGTAATTTTAAGTTTGTCATTTTTTAAATTTTTATTTTATAAGTAACTGAATTTTTTTGATTAAATGGCTTTACGAAAATTAAAACCGGTAACACCTTCGACGCGATTTTATTCAATTTCAACTTTTGAAGAAATTACGAAATCCAAACCGGAAAAATCGCTGTTGGCTCCTTTGAAAAAAAGCGGCGGCAGAAATAATTTAGGAAGAGTAACTTCACGGCACCGGGGAGGCGGTCATAAAAGAAGATACCGGGTAATAGATTTTAAAAGAAAAAGAGAAGATGAAGCAAAGGTAGTAGCGGTAGAATACGACCCGAACAGGTCTGCAAGAATAGCTTTAATTCAATATACAGATGGAGAAAAGAGTTATATTTTATCACCGGACGGCATGAAAGTAGGAGAAACGGTTAAATCGGGAAACGATGCTGAAATAAAAACCGGAAATACATTGCCGATAAACTTAATACCCGTCGGGACTTTTTTGCATAATATCGAAATGAAACCCGGAAAAGGAGCACAGCTTGCAAGAAGTGCGGGAACATCCGCACAACTGATATCTAAAGACGAAAAATATTGTCAGGTCAAGCTGCCTTCGGGAGAAGTAAGAATGATAAGAGGGGAATGCAAAGCAACTATTGGAGTTGTAAGTAACATTGACCACGAAAATATAAGTCTTGGAAAAGCAGGACGTTCAAGATGGCTGGGCAGAAGACCTCATGTCAGAGGAGTAGCAATGAATCCTGTTGACCATCCAATGGGCGGAGGCGAAGGAAAAACATCCGGCGGAGGTCACCCCGTCAGTCCGTGGGGATTACCTGCTAAAGGATATAAAACAAGAAAAAAGAAAAAAATTTCTAATAAATTTATAGTTAAAAAGAGGAAATAAGAATGGCAAGGTCTCTTAAAAAAGGTCCTTATATCGATTTTAAACTTTTGAAGAAAGTTGAAAAGCTGAATAAATCCAATAAAAAAACGGTAATAAAAACCTGGTCAAGAGCATGTACTATTATTCCGGAGTTTATCGGACACACATTTGCCGTGCATAACGGAAATAAATTTATTCCTGTTTTTATTACGGAAAATATGGTCGGACATAAACTCGGTGAGTTTTCTATGACCAGGACTTTCAGAGCACATTCAGGGCAGAGGAAAGAAGAAAAAGCAGGAGGAGTGAAATAATATGGAAGCACAGGCAAAAGTTAAATATATAACAACAAGTCCCCGTAAAATGAGACTCGTCGTTGATTTAATAAGAAACAAAAATGTCGAAGATGCATATGCGATACTAAAAAACAATAAAAAACATCCTGCTAAAACAATTGAGAAAGCATTGAAATCGGCTTATTCAAATCTCATCAACAAACTGGATAAAGGAAAAATCAGTGAGAGTGATGTAATAATAAAAGAAGCGTTTGTCGACGGTGGTCCGGTTTTAAAAAGAATGTTGCCGGCACCCCAGGGCAGAGCTTATAGAATTCGTAAACGTTCGGCACATCTGACGTTAATAGTTGAACATACAGAAGAAGAATAAAAATTATTAATAATTAATTACAGGAGATTTTTTGGGACAAAAAACACACCCTATAGGATTCAGGTTGGGAGTAATAAACACCTGGGATTCAAATTGGTATGACGAAAAAAGCTTTTCGAGTAAATTACAGGAAGATGCCTTAATAAGAGGTTACCTTAAAAAAAGACTTGAAAAAGCAGGAGTATCGAAAATATACATTGAACGGACACTGAAAAAGATAATGCTGACAATAAATACTTCCCGTCCGGGATTTGTGATTGGAAAGAGCGGAAAAGAAATTACATTACTGGAAAATGAAATAAAGCAGATAACGAATAAAGAAGTCAAGATTAACGTGCAGGAAGTGAAGAAACCTGAACTGAGTGCACAACTGGTTGCTGAAGTAATTGCTTCACAAATAGCAAACAGAGTATCATTCAGAAGAGCTATGAAAACTGCAATTACAAATACTATGAGAATGGGTGCCGAAGGAATGAAAGTTATGTGCAGCGGAAGATTGGGAGGAGCGGAAATTGCCAGAACAGAACAGTATAAAGAAGGCAGAATACCGCTTCAAACTCTGAGAGCGGATATAGATTATGCTTCAGTAACATCTCATACGATATACGGAGCTATAGGAATAAAAGTATGGATTTGCAAGGGAGAAAAATTGAAGAAAAGTAACCAATAGGAAAAAAATAACGGGAGTTTTTAACAATGTTAATGCCAAAACGAGTAAAATATCGAAAATCACAAAGAGGAAACAGAAGAGGTAAAGCGAACAGAGGTCACCTTGTAAATTTCGGAGCTTTCGGCTTGAAGGCAATGGAAGCCGGCTGGATAACCGACAGGCAGATTGAAGCATCGAGAATTGCATTAACAAGATATATGAAAAGAGACGGCAAGGTATGGATAAGAATATTTCCGGACAAACCGGTAACCAAGAAACCTGCGGAAACAAGGATGGGAAAGGGAAAAGGAGCACCGGAATACTGGGTAGCGGTAATACAACCCGGTAAAATTATGTTTGAAGTTGACGGTGTCTCGGAAGCAGTAGCGGAAGAAGCATTCAGATTGGCATCTCATAAACTGCCTATTAAAACTAAATTTGTAAAAAGAACGGCATAACTAAGGTAAAGTAAAAAAAATACAATATGAAACTTTATCAAATTAAAGAATTATCGACTAAAGATTTAAAACACTCTTTAAAGGACAGCATGGAAGCCTTGCAAAATTACAGGTTTCAGCACAGTACAGGTCAGCTGGAGAATTATAAAGCTATGAAGACTACTAAAAGAGATATAGCAAGAATGTTGACCGTATTAAAGCAGAGAGAAAAAGAAGAAAAAAATACGGATAAATAATTACTATAAAAACAAAACAGAATGATGGAAGAAACAAATACGAATAAAGAAGAACTTTCAACCGAAGAAGAAACTGTTGTACTGAACAGAGAAGTTCAAACATCGGAAGAAAAGTTACCCGATTCAGGTGAAGATAAATCCGAAACAAGAGGAAAAAGAAAAGTAAGAATCGGGAAAGTAATTAGTAATAAGATGCAAAAATCTATAATAGTAGCTGTGGAAAAAAGGACAAAACACTCACTTTATAAAAAATATTTCAAAAAAACCACGAAATTTATGGCTCACGACGAGAAATCAGAATGTAAAATTGGTGATATAGTTAAAATTATGGAAACGAGACCTTTAAGTAAAAGAAAAAGATGGCGTTTGGTTGAGATAATAGAAAAAGCAAAATAATGATGAAAAATCTTGGCGATAATCAGCGGATTATGTATAGAGGCATTATAAAAAAAGGAAGACAAAAATGATACAAGAAGAAACAAATTTAACGGTAGCAGATAATTCAGGAGCGAAGTCTGTACGCTGCATACGCGTACTCGGAGGCTCTGACAGAAGATATGCAGGTGTCGGTGACATAATTGTCGTTGCTGTAAAATCGGCAATACCGGGTGGAACAGTGAAGAAGGGTGAAGTCTCAAGAGCCGTTATAGTTAGAACCGTCAAGGAAACCAGAAGAAAAGACGGGAGTTATATAAAGTTTGATGACAATGCCGCAGTATTAATAAATAATCAGAACGAACCAAAAGGCACAAGGATATTCGGACCGGTGGCAAGAGAATTGAGAGAAAAACAATTTATGAAAATAATATCGCTTGCTCCGGAAGTGTTATAATAAATTAGTAACAGAAAATAATATTAGAATGAAAACCAGATTAAAAAAAGGAGATACTGTAAAAGTAATAAGCGGAAATTCCAAAGGTACCGTCGGAAAAATTCTGTTCTTAGACAGGAAAAAAGGAAAAATAATAGTAGAAGGAGTTAATATAATACACAGACATACTAAACCGAGAACAAAAACACCGCAGGGCGGTATAATAAGGAGAGAAGCTCCCATACAGATATCGAATGTTATGTTAATGTGCCCTAAAACGAATAAACCGACAAGAACCGGAATGCAAATAATACAGGAAGAAGGTGTGAAAAAAATCAAAAGAATGAGATACAGCAAACAATCGGGAGATATAATAGTATAATGATGGTTTAGCAAAGGATTAATGAACTAAAAAAAAATGTATTAAGAAAAATGGCGAAAACTAAGCAAGAAAGAAAAAAAGATTCGGAAGTAAAACCCGGTAAAAAGACTGAGAAAAAAACTGATAAAAAAGAAAGTTTTATCGAAGAAAAAGTACCGATAAGATTACTTGAATATTACAGAAAAAATGTAATTCCCGCATTAATGAAAAAGTTTGGATATAAAAATATAATGCAGGTACCGAGACTTAAAAAAATAAGCATAAATGTGGGATGCGGTTCCGCCGTTTCGGATCCTAAAATACTGGAAACCACAGTCAGAGAAATCGAACAGATAACCGGACAAAAACCTGCGATAACAAAAGCAAAAAAATCTGTATCGAATTTTAAAGTAAGGGAAGGAATGAAAATCGGAGTAATGGTAACACTGAGAAATGCCAGAATGTATGAGTTTTTTGACAGGCTTGTTAATGTATCAATACCAAGAATAAGAGATTTCAGAGGTTTATCTGACAGAAGCTTTGACGGCAGAGGAAATTATACGCTGGGAATAAAAGAACAAATAATATTTCCGGAAATTAACGTGGATAATGTAAACAGAATAAGCGGGATGGATATTACTATAGTAACATCGGCAAAAACAGACGAAGAAGCATTTGAATTACTGAAGAGTTTCGGATTCCCAATCATTACAAAACAAAGTAACTAAAATTATGGCAAGAAAATCATTAATAGCAAGACAAACAAAAAGAGAAAATCTTGTTAAGAGATATGAACAAAAAAGAAGAGAATTGAAACAAAAAGGAGATTATGAAGCATTGCAAAAACTTCCCAGAAACAGCAGCCGGACAAGACTTCATAACAGGTGCAACGTAACCGGAAGAGCAAGAAGTTATTACAGGAAATTCGGAGTCTCGAGATTAGTATTCAGAGAGCTAGCTTTACAGGGAAAAATTCCCGGAATAATAAAATCAAGCTGGTAATTAATAAAAGTATTTCTTCATAATAATAAGTAATAAGGAGATGAAAATTAAATGTCAATGACAGACCCAATAGCGGATTATCTGACAAGAATCAGAAACGGGATTAAAGCTGAAAAAAAGATTATCGATATGCCCGCTTCAAAATTTAAGATTGGTATAAGTGAAATACTGAAGAATGCAAAATTTATTGCGGATTACAATGTCGTTGATATGGAAGGTAAAAAGAAGTACATTTCTGTAAGATTAAAATATACCAGCGGAAAGAGTGTAATACTTGGTCTGAAAAAAATCAGCAGACCCGGAATAAGAAAATATGTGAAATGGGAAGATTTACCCCGTGTAAAAAACGGTCTGGGAATAGCTGTGATTTCAACGTCTAAAGGTTTATTAACGGATATACAAGCCAGAAAAATGAAAATAGGCGGCGAAGTTATATGTGAAATATGGTAATAATTTAAATGAATAGACGGAGAATCATATATTTGTAATTAATAAGGATAAATAAAACGAAAATATGAGCAGAATAGGAAAAAAACCGGTCGAAATACCGAAAGAAGTTAAAATAAATATCAAAGGAAAACATATAGATGTTACAGGTCCGAAAGGTACTTTATCTATGGAAATAACCGGTGATATTGCGATTGAATATAATAAAGATGAGGTTATTTTCACAAGAAACAACGACTTCAAAAGGAATAAAGCATTACACGGATTATACAGAGCAATGTTAAATAATTTGATAAACGGAGTGATGCAGGGATATAGTAAAAAATTGGAACTCGTGGGTATAGGTTATAAAGCCGAATTAAGAGGAAAATTTTTATTCCTGCAATTAGGATACTCGCATCCTATAGTGTTTCAGTATCCTGAAGAAGTAAAACTGGAAGTGCCTGCACCCAATTCTATAATTATCAGCGGAATAGACAAGCAATTGGTCGGTCAAATAGCTGCAAAAATAAGGTCATTCAGAGAACCGGAACCTTATAAAGGAAAAGGTATAAAATATGAAGGTGAAAAGATAAAAAGAAAAGCAGGAAAAACAGCAGCAAAATAAAATGTTCAGAAATCAAAAGATTAATTAATTGAAACAGAAAAAAACAATATCGAGAAGAAAAAAAATAAAATATAAAATAAGGAAAAAAGTAGAAGGTACTGCGGAACGCCCCAGATTAGTCATATTTAGAAGTTTAAAAAATATTTATATGAGTCTTGTGGACGATGTGAATCATAAAACTTTACTTACGGTTTCTACTTTAAGCAAAGATTTACAGGATGAATTAAAACCGTTGAAGACGAAAACCGAAATGAGTAAGATGGTGGGAAAAACAGTAGCAAAAAAATCTCTTGAATTAAACATTAAGAAAGTTGTATTTGACAGAGGCGGATATTTATATCACGGAATAGTCAAATCGGCAGCTGAAGGAGCCCGCGAAGGAGGGCTAAATTTTTAATTTGCATTTTAATTATTTTTTTATTATCTTAACACACAGTTATATATATAAGTTAGTTCTTTCACAGAAAGTATTACTTTAAACCAGCTAAATTTTCAATGTAATTCTCGGGTCGTCTAATGGCAGGACAGCGGCCTTTGGAGCCGTTAGTGGAGGTTCGAATCCTCCCCTGAGAACCAATGCAAAATTTAACTAAACTATTAATTTGTATTTAATTTAAATTTTATTATATTTATATTTAGATATGTATATTAAAGCGAGTGAGCTCGAATTAAAAGAAAAGTTGGTACATATAAGCAGAGTTGCTAAAGTTGTAAAAGGCGGAAGAAGATTCGGATTTAGTGCGGTTAGCGTTGTAGGCGATGGAAACGGATACGTAGGTATAGGATTAGGTAAAGCAAACGAAGTTTCTGACGCTATTAAAAAAAGCGTTGATGACGCAAGAAAAAATATACTCAAAGTACCGATATTGAAAGGGACAGTACCTTTCGAAATAATAGGAAAGTTCGGTGCGGCCAAAGTTCTTTTAAAACCTGCTTCACCGGGAACGGGACTAATAGCGGGCGGCGGTGTAAGAGCGGTTCTGGAATCTGCCGGCTATCAGGATGTTTTGACGAAACTACTCGGCTCCTCAAATCCGCATAACGTAGTCAAAGCAACAATCAATGCTCTGAATAATTTATACGATGCATATACAGCAGCTTCAAGAAGAGGAATCGGTATTAAAGAATTGTTTGATAATTAATTATGATGCTAAAAATAACACAGCTGAAAAGTACTATTGATAGAAATATAAATCAAAAGCTTACTATAAAAGCACTGGGCTTGGGAAAGATTAATAAATCTGTTATTAAGAAAGATACACCTCAGATAAGAGGAATGATAAACGTTGTAAAACATTTGGTTAAAGTGGAAAATGTCAATGAACTTTAAAGATGTTTTACAAATTAATAGAAAGGAAAAAACGGCATTAAAAAAAGAAAAAATTGCGTTATCGGGTCGTGGCTCGATAACACCTCAAGAAACAGAATTTTTTTTAAAACCTTATTTAAAAACTAAAAGAAAGGGAAAAAAAATGAAATCCATTCAATTACTCTCATTACTTCTCGTATTACTGATGGCTTCTTTTTCATCTGCACAGGACTACGGAACAGCAATTCCGAGCGGTACCGCAAGATGGGAAGCATTAGGATACAATCCTTTCATTACCGATGCAGCGATTGATATGAACAACAATCCGGCATGGACAGCATTGTACAGAAACTATGCCTTTGGTGATATCGGAAGAAATGCAATAACCTACTATCAGTTATCTGGCCAGTACGGAGCAGTAAACTTCGGAATCACAAAGGAAATTTCTTTGGGTATGGTATTAAATAAAAGAGAAGATATGTGGAATGACTTTATTGGTGACCCGACATTCACATCTGTCTGGGTAGCGGGAAAAGAACCTATCGTTCCATTCAAAGCTTTATTTTCTTACGCTACCAATAACTTCTCAATCGGTGTTGCCCCATACTTCACATATTGGGATGCTAAATTAGACTCAACTGCAGGTGGAAATGCATATTCAATGAAATGGAGTGCATATTCATTCGGCGGTACAGTCGGTGTTTTAGCAAGACTCGATAAAAATGACTGGATTGAAGGCGCAGTTGATGTTAAGTTGAACAAATGGAAATACGAAGCAACTGCACCGGGCTCAACCTCAACATATGAAAGCAACGGTGGATTGGAATTAGGTGTCGGCGGAAGAGGATTCTTCCAGGTCTACAAAAAATGGAATCTTAGTCTGGTACCTTATGTAGGTTTCCAATACTACGGATGGGATCCTAAAATTACAGCAACCGGTGCTCCAACCGTACTTCCAAAATACTCTCAAATTGACATTCATGGCGGTATCGGAATCAATATGCCGATTCTTGACGACGGTTTACTGGCAGGCGGAATTTCCGGCGGTTATTATGAATATAAAATTGATAACGTCGGAAATGTTTCCGGAACAACAGATAAATTGTCTGCTATTACATTACCTCAATTTAATTTAGGTATTGAGTGGGCATTCACTGATTGGTTAGCCGGAAGACTCGGATATTCAAGAGCAGTATATATTGGTAGAGGAAAAGAAACTACAACTACCGGGTTGACAATGACAGCCAGAGAAACAATGGCTTCGGATCCTGACCAAACCATCACTGCAGGTCTCGGATTGCAGTTCGGAAGATTTGCATTCGACGGAATGATTGGTGAAAGATTATTCAAGGAAGGTCCGTATGTATTAGGCGGAAAAACTAATGACCTTTATGGTGTGATTTCCGCATCATACAACTTCAGATAATCTGAAACAAAACTCACAGTGTAACGAAAACATAATAACCTGTCAGGTTGAAAAACCTGACAGGTTTATTATTAAATTTTTGTAAGATGGATATATTAAGTAATTTAAAATACGCGG
Organism: Ignavibacteria bacterium; assembly: GCA_016873795.1. GTDB lineage: Bacteria > Bacteroidota > Ignavibacteria > Tepidaquicellales > Tepidaquicellaceae > VGWA01. The sequence continues at coordinate 2,374 of VGWA01000019.1, read as the reverse complement.
AAGGTTCAAGAAAAAAAAGAAAAAGAATCGGACGAGGGCAGGGTTCGGGATACGGCGGTACTTCTACCAGAGGACACAAGGGTGCAAAATCCCGTTCAGGTTTTAAAAACAGATATTGGTTCGAAGGCGGTCAGATGCCGCTTCAAAGACGCATTCCGAAATTCGGATTTAAAAATATTAACAGAATCGAATACAATATTTTAAATTTAGGCGATATTCAAAAATATATTGATGCCGGAAAATTATCAAACGAGATAAATCCGGAAATTTTATTGCAAAAAAAAATAATTAAAGATAAGAAAAAACCTTTGAAAATATTAAGCAGCGGGGAAATAAAAACCGGTATAAATATTACTGCAAATTCATTCAGTAAATCTGCTCAGGAAAAAATCGAAAAATCTGGAGGTGTTATTAAAATATTATGATTAGATTTTTTGAGAGTTTCAGAAACATTTTTAAAATCGAAGAACTTAGAAGCAGAATTCTTTTTACTCTGGCATTACTTATTGTTGTCAGAATAGGCGCGCATATCTCTCTCCCTGGTATTGATGTGGAAGCTTTAAGCAAAATGAGCCCGAGCTCGTCTAATACACTCTTCGATTTATATGACTTATTCGTAGGCGGTGCTTTTAAAAATGCAGCCGTGTTTGCTTTGGGAATTATGCCGTATATCAGTTCTTCTATTATTATTCAGTTGTTCGGAGCCATTTTCCCTTACTTCCAGAAGCTGCAAAAGGAAGGAGAAGAGGGAAGAAAAAAAATAAACCAGCTGACCAGAATAGGAACAATTCCCGTTGCTGCACTTCAGGCTTGGGGAGTCAGTGTTAACTGGGTTCATAAATCCGTTGACGGAATGCCCATAATTATGATTGAATCTGCTATGATATTTACGATTACGACCGTAATATTTTTGACGGCAGGAACAATTTTCCTGATGTGGCTGGGTGAACAAATAACTGAAAAAGGAATCGGAAACGGAATATCGTTAATTATATTTATCGGAATTATTGACAGACTTCCTTATGCATTGTTTGGAGAATATCAAAGTGTTGTGTCTGAAGGAAGAAATTTGTTGCTTGAATTTGTTTATATAGCAGGATTTATTGCGATTATTCTCGGTGTTATAGCTGTCACTGTAGCTACAAGAAAAATTCCCGTTCAGTATGCAAAAAGAGTTGTGGGCAGAAAAGTATTCGGCGGAGTGACTCAGTATATACCGATGCGTGTTAATCAGGCAGGCGTCATGCCTCTGATATTTGCACAGGCAATTATGTTTGTTCCTAATACAATATTGAGTTTCTTTCCCAATAGTGAACTAATGGCAAAAATTGCCGGATTCATGGATTATACAAGTATTGGTTATTCCGTCGTCTATGCTTCGCTTATTGTATTTTTTACTTATTTCTATACGGCTATTGCTTTCAATCCGAAGGATGTTGCCGATAATATGAAAAAGCAAGGAGGGTTTATACCGGGCGTAAGACCGGGAAAACCTACGTCTGATTATATAGATAATATCCTTACAAAAATTACGCTGCCGGGTGCGTTCTTCCTTGCTATTGTTGCTATTATCCCGATGATTCTTATGAGGTTCGGCGTTACCTCGGGACTTGCATCCTTTTTCGGCGGTACAAGTTTGTTGATTATTGTCGGCGTTGCACTTGATACACTCCAGCAAATTGAATCACATTTGCTGATGAGACACTATGACGGATTTATGAAAGGAACAAAATTAAAATCAAGAAGATACGGTTAGAGTGAATCGTTGGTCTTCGATTATATTCATATGATTCGGGCTTGTGAATATTTTATAAGATAAGATATTAAAGATTTGATTAAGACAAAGAAAGAAATTAGGCTTATAAAGGATAGTTGTAAAATTGTTGCAGAAGTTCTTTTACATTTAAGAGATTATATAAAAGCAGGTGCAGTAACAAAAGATATTGACAGAATTGCGGAAGATTATATTTTATCGAATAAAGGAATCCCTGCATTCAAAGGATATCAGGTGCAAAAGATAAAGTTTCCAGCTTCGGTTTGTATTTCGATTAACGAAGAAGTAGTGCATGGAATACCTTCAGACCGAATCCTGAAAGACGGTGATATTGTTTCTGTGGATGTGGGAGTTTTGAAAAACGGATACTATGGAGATGCGGCTTATACATATGAGGTCGGAGAGATAAATGCAAAGAAGAAAAAACTGGTCAGCGTAACCGAGAAATCATTATATCTTGGAATAGAAAAGGCGCTGGATGGAAATGAAGTCAATGATATCGGAAGCACAATACAAAACTATGTGGAAAGTTACGGCTTCGGTGTAGTGAGAGTGTTGTGCGGACATGGAATTGGTAAAAAACTTCATGAGGAACCCTCG
>VGWA01000018.1 GCA_016873795.1 Ignavibacteria bacterium | reverse complement strand
TAAGTTACAATTATCATACATATTTATAAAACATCAAAATATAATCATTTTTGATTTATTTAAGAAATCATTTATAAAATTTAAATAAGTTTATTACTTTAATTTGGAGAATTTTTTTAACAATAATTAATATTTTAAATTGTGGAATTCTTTATAAGAAATAAGGAGTGATTTTTACATATCGGAAATAATTGTTTACGATATTTTTTCGCCCAATTTTTCAAGGTAAGGAATATCAAGACCCAGCTTTCTGCCTGTATTACGCACATCAAAATAATACCTTTTCATTTCTTCCATAGCCGTCAAGTGATGACCGGTTTTTAAAGTACGTTGTCCTGCTTCGGTTCCGAAAAAGTCTTTTCTAAAGTAATTACCAATATCTTCAAAAGATTTTTCTAAATACAAATTTACCTCGGGATATTTTTTTACGTTTATTCCCAGCGCCGCAAGAATTTTTATTGAATCTTTCGACGCATTAATCATCAATTTAAGCATATCGTCGCTTTCAATCATATTCTGTATACTTCCAGCATATATTGATGTTCCTATTAACGCACCGTTCAATCCGAAATGAACCCAGTTCCATTCGAGAATATTCTCTTTTTCATCCGGAATGAACATAGCTTTACTAAACATATTTTTTATTCCGTTATATAGTGATTCATCATTTCCCTGTAATATTCCTACGCGGTAATCTTTTCTAACCGTAAAATAATATATTTTATTCTGACATCCCCCGTTTACCGCGGCATATCCCATAATATATTCTGAATGCGGAATAAGTTTATCAATTTCGTCAAGACTGCCCCAGATTGCTGAAAACAATAAATATTTTGCATGAGGATAAACACCAGTTAGTTCCTCGACCGCATCGAGCAACTGATAGTGTTTAACAGGTATCATTATCAAATCAAAGTAATTTTCTTTTGAATATGTATCAATAATTTTTGGTTTATAAACTGCAAGTTTTTTTTCCACATCCGGTTTTCTTTTATCAAGTAAATCAAGGTTTATTTCATTTCTGTATAAATGTGCCTTTCCCTGTCTTACTTTATGCGTAACATTAATACCTGCTTCCGAAAAAGCCCATCCGTTAATTATTCCGATATTTCCAAGTCCTATGATAAGAACATCGGAAATATTGCAAGAATTTTGATTTGTTTGTATCAAACTGAAATTTTGTTTTAATATTAATTATCAGAAAATAAATTTTTTCATTTACTGCTCATACAATTCAGTAATGCAAATTGGAAATTAATTTTAGTTTTTGTTTCAATATAGCAAAATATATAACAATATTGATTGATTATTCTAAAACATAACTTACATATATATATTTAAACAATCAATATATTATTAGTTGCAGAGCGGGGGTCACAATAAATAGGGATATAGATTATGAGTTCAGTATTCAAATTCGGGATAGGAAGAAAGATTGGACAGTGATGTTTTCCTTGTTTATTTATATTTATGGTATTATTTTAAATATATATGGAAAATTCTTCATCAAATTCCATCAGGTTTTTGTTAAATGACCTATTGTATAAAATAGATTTCTCGGACAACAAAAGTCAGATAAAACCAACTACAACCTTACTAAATTTTTTAAGGACACAAACAAATCTTAAAAGTGTAAAAGAAGGTTGTGCTGAAGGAGACTGCGGTGCCTGTACGGTAGTAATGGGAGAAACAGAACACAATGAAATACATTACACTCCTGTTAATTCCTGTCTTATATTTCTACCTATGATAAACGGAAAGCAAATCATCACAACTGAATATTTAAGTGAAAAAAAAGATGATAAACAGATACTGCATCCAATTCAATCAGCACTTGCAGAAACCTACGGGACACAATGCGGATACTGCACTCCGGGAATATTGATGACTATGTTTGCTATTTATAAAAATTACTCCGATCCTGACGAAAAAACAATTAAAAAACTACTCAGCGGAAATTTATGCAGATGCACCGGATATTTACCTATGCTTGAAGCTGTAAGGAAATCAAGTAAGAATAGAGAAGACAAATTTTCCCAAAAGGAAAAAGCAACTATAGAAATATTAAAAAACATAAAAAATCATTCAACTATTTCAATTAAACAAAACAGTTATTCATATCATATTCCCTGCTCGTTAAATGATGCTCTTGATATTTACAATAATAATCCTGAAGCAATTATTATTAATGGTGCAACGGACACAGCGATTCGTCAGACAAAAAACAACGAAAAGCTATTTAATATAATTGACATTTCACATATCGAAGAACTCAAATATTTCAGAAAGGATAATGATAATTATTATATCGGAGCAGGTCTATGCATACAAAAGCTTCTCGGATTTTTAAAAGATACAATTACTTCTCTATACGATACACTCGAATATTTCGGTTCATGGCAAATAAGAAATCTTGCCACAATCGGCGGCAATGTTTCAACAGCTTCCCCTATTGGAGATACTTTACCTGTTCTTATTTCTCTTAAATCATCAGTTAAGTTAAAGAATATTACTAAAGAACGTATTATTAACATAGAAGATTTTATTATTGATTACAGAAAAACTTCACTTAAAAAAGACGAATTATTGACAGAAGTAATAATTCCAAAAACACCAGATAATAATATCATCAAATCCTATAAGGTTTCAAAGAGAAAAGAACTTGACATTTCGACTGTAAGTACCTGTTTTAACCTGTCACTTGGAGCAAATAACGTAATAAATGAAATAATAATAACTTACGGCGGGATGGCAAAAATCCCATGCAGAGCAAAATCAACCGAGAAATTTTTAACAGGGAAAAAATGGTGTAAAGAGAACATAAAAGAAGCAGGTAAAATATTATTTAATGAATTCGAACCAATTTCCGATGCAAGAGCAGAAGCAATGACACGAAAAATAATATGCAGAAATCTATTGACAAAATTCTGGTCTGAAAATCAAAATTAAATGTAATTACTACAAACCTGAAAAATGGAAGAACAGATAATAAAACATATAACAGGTGAAAGTTTATTCGTAAACGACATTGCCGAACCTAATGATTTTTTGACAGGCGATATTTTCTATAGTTCCAAGGCATACGCTGAAATAAAAAAGTACGATATTTCAAAAGCAAAAAGTTATCCGGGTGTTTATGCAGTATTATCCTACAAAGATATTCCGGGAATTAACCAAATGGGACCTGTGATAAATGATGAATTATGTCTTGCTGAGGACAAAGTGACATTTATCGGTCAGGCAATATTTTTAATTGCAGCGATAAACCGAGAAACTGCAATCGAAGCAAAAAAATTAATAAGTATCGAATACGAAGAATTAGAACCAGTATTATCAATCGAGGATGCAATTAAAAAAAATACCTTAATGCATCCAGAGAGAAAAATTGAGAGAGGAAACATCGAAGAAGGATTAAAGACATCTACACATATAATAAAGGGTACTTTAAAAACAGGCGCACAGGAACACTGGTATCTGGAAACACAAACTACACTTGCAATGTCGGGGGAAGGTAATGAGATGAAAATTTTCAGCTCGACCCAGCATCCTTCAGAGACACAGGAAATTACAGCAAAAGTTCTTGGTATAAATAAAAATCAGGTTGAAGTAGAAAACAGGAGAATCGGCGGTGCATTTGGAGGTAAAGAAACACAAGCAAATCACACTGCAACATGGGCAGCTCTGCTCTGTAAAGCAACGGGAAGACCTGTGAAAATTCATCTATTCAGAGACGACGACCAAATTATAACAGGTAAAAGACACCCATTTTTAATAAATTACACGGCAGGTTTTAACGAAGAAGGTATTATAAATACGTACGATGTGGAATTAAACAGCGATGGCGGAGCAGTAACTGATTTATCGCTTGCTATTCTTGAAAGAGCAATGCTGCATGCCGATAATGCATATTATATTCCAAATATTAGAATTATCGGAAAAGTATATAAGACAAATCACCTTTCAAACACTGCTATGAGAGGCTTTGGAGCACCGCAAGCTGTGGCGGCTATAGAAAACATTATCGAAATGATAGCCAGATATCTTAAAAAAGATTCTGCTGAAATAAGAAGAAAAAATTTTTACAAAACCGATAATAATAATATTACACACTACGGACAGAAAGTTGAAAACAACAGACTTGATTTTATATACGAAAAAATTTACAAATCGTCCGAATATATTTTAAGAAAAAAATCCATTGATGAATTCAACGAACAAAATAAATATTTTAAAAAAGGTATATCACTAACACCTGTCAAATTTGGAATATCATTTACAACATCTTTCTTAAATCAAGCCGGAGCACTTGTTATAATCTACAGAGACGGAACTGTACTTGTAAATCACGGTGGTATCGAAATGGGACAGGGTTTGAACATTAAAATTAGAAATATTGCTGCTTGTGAGTTTGGACTCGATAAAGAAAGGATAAAAATTGCTCCGACCAACACATCCAAGATACCAAACACTTCGGCTACAGCAGCTTCGACGGGTTCTGATTTAAACGGAATGGCTGTAAAAATTGCAATCGATAAAATCAAAAAAAGATTGATGAAATTCGCAGCAGATATATTTAATTCTGACAATTATGACAGAAAAACTTTTTATGATGATATAATTTTTCATAAAAATTTTATTATAGATTCCGCAAATCCGGATAGAAAAATTTCTTTTACAGAATTAGTTGAAAGAGCATATATAAACCAGATATCTTTATTTGATACAGGATATTACAGAACTCCCAATATTTGGTTTGACCGTGTAAAAGGAACCGGAAAACCTTTTCATTATTATGTATTCGGAATGGCTGTGTCTGAAATATTACTCGATGTCCTGACAGGTGAGATAAAAATTCTCAGAACAGACATACTTCATGACCCCGGACGATCTCTTGATGAGAATATTGATTTAGGACAGGTAACAGGTGGTTTTATACAGGGGTCCGGATACTGTACGACTGAGGATATTAAATGGGATAAAGAAGGAAATTTATTGAACCATTCACCGGATACATATAAAATTCCTACAATAGATGACATACCAGTTGATTTCAGGGTTGAACTCCTGAAAGATTTTCCTGACCAAAACCCAGATACTATCAGAAAGAGTAAAGCAGTCGGCGAACCACCGTTTTTACTCGCTTTTTCAGTCTGGTTAGCAATAAAATATGCAATCTCTTCAATATGTAAACACACGAAAGAACCTGAATTTTCAATACCTGCCACAAATGAAAACATCCTTCAATCAATAGAAAAATTAATAAATTTCTGAATTGGAATTATTATAACTGTAATTTTTGTTTAAAGTATATAATTTATTAATTAAATATGTATAATATGAGAAAAACAGCATTTTTATTTGTAATATTAATTACAGTTATAGTATCTTTTGCAGGAATTAATAATACAAACAATAGTTATAAATCAATTATAAATAATGATGATTCCTTAAAGATATGCCCTGTATCAGGAGAAAAAATACAGGTCGGAAAAGGTATTGTTTTCAAATATCTTGGAAAAGATTATACATTTTGTTGCCCGGATTGTTTAGAGGAATTTAAAAGTGAACCGATGAATTACATTAAAGAAGTATTATATTGCCCGGTTATGAATGAACCTGCAGAAAAAGAATTGTTTACAATGTACAATGACACTAAATATTATTTCTGTTGTAAGCCCTGCAAAAAGAAATTCCTAAAGGAACCGGAAAAATATTTAAATAATGATAACAGTTAAATTTAAAACAAATATTAACTGCAGTAATTGTATAAAAGCTGTCACCCCATTTCTTGATGAAAACAACGATATTGAAGAATGGGAAATTGACCTCGATAATCCGCAGAAGATACTATCAGTAAGCGGAAAAAATATAATACCAAGTTCGGTTATTGATATAATCGAAAAAGCAGGATATAAAATCGAAATTTTATCCTGACTGTAAAATTTTGTGAATAGTAATATAATTTTTTTTTCATAATATTTTATATATGAAAAAATTTTTACTGGATTACAATCTTAAAGTAAGGTTACCCGTAATTATATTTGTTATTGCAACGGTTTTTGTTATTACTTATTACATCTCATATGCGGAGAGAAACAGTATTGGTTATGCTCCCTCCCAGCCAATAAATTACTCACATAAATTACATGCAGGCAGCGTGCAAATTGACTGCAAATATTGCCATACAGGAGTAAATTTTTCCAGAACTGCAAATGTACCTTCTGTTGATGTGTGCATGAACTGCCATTCAATTTCCAGAAAAGATAAACCTGAAATACAAAAATTAACAAATTATTTTGAAAATAACACCCCGTTACATTGGAAAAGAGTTCATAAATTACCAGATTTTGCTTATTTTAGCCATAGTTTACATGTAAATAAAGGAATCGACTGCTTAAACTGTCATGGTGACCTGAAATTAATGGAAGTTGTAACTCAGGTAAATTCTTTCACAATGGGTGCGTGCCTTGATTGCCATAGAAATCCTCAAAACAAAATAATAGATTACCATAAACTAACAAATATCAAAAAAGGACCTGAACATTGTTCGGCATGTCACAGATAAATATAATTTTAAAAATTTAAAAATATAGAATAGAATACCATTCAAATAAATGAAAATAACAAGAAATAAATTTATATTTTATACCGGTATAATTTTAGCGGGAATGTGTTCTATAATTAAAAGTCCGATAAAATTTCTTATAAATCCAGATAACAACGAAAAAAATCTGTCGAAAAATAAAATGGAAATTAAATTCCGACCGAATCCGGATGCTGTCAGAAGAAAATCTACCTGAAAATATTGAAGAAAATAGTTCGAATTTTAAAGATATCTTTCGTGAACTTCACAGTGATAAAGAATTTAATCATCTTTACAATGAAGCGCTCGAAAAAAGAGCACCGTTAGATAAAAATTTTTCGAGAAGAAAATTTCTTGCATTATTAGGTATATCAGCCGCATTTGCAGCAACAGGATGCTCAAATTACAGAGATAAAGGTAATATTGTTCCATATAACAAAAAGCCATCTGAAATAACAATTGGTAATCCTGTATTCTATGCATCTACCTGTAATGTTTGTTCAAATTCATGCGGAATTCTAATAAAAACACGCGAGGGAAGACCAATTAAAATAGACGGAAACCCTGACCACCCGATTAACTCGGGTAAAATTTGCACAACCGGACAGTTATCCATCCTCAGCCTTTACAACCCGCAAAGGATAAAAGAACCGATTTTTAACAACACTCAGATTTCCTGGCAGGAAGCCGACAAAAATATAATTCAAACATTAATAAAAACAACAGAAAACGGAAAAGAAATTGCTTTAATTACTAACGGCATCACATCTCCAACTTACAAGAAGCTTATAGAAGGTTTCATCAAAACTTTTCCATATACTAAAATTTATTCATACGAAATTACAGGCTATACAAACAAGATTAATGCATTCAAAAAAACATACGGCAGAGAATCACTTCCTTCCGAAGATTTCGAAAATGCAAAAATTATTGTATCATTCGAATGCGATTTTTTAAATAATTATCCAAACAAACTCTCGGTTCTAAATAAGTTTTCAAAAAATCGAGAGATTATTGAAAAAGAAAATTTTAACAGAACCTATTGCTTCGAAAGTACACCTACCGTTACCGGTATTAATTCCGATTATAGAATAGTATTAAGATCTGATATACTTGAAGAATTTATATGCTGTTTGATAAACGAATTTCATACAGTAAAAAAGCTATCCGAATATGCCAAGAATATCAGTGTTATTAATCTTTTTTCAAAATATATACTCTCCGACTTTATTCTGAAAAACAACCTTTCGAAAAATGTTATTGATAACTTAATCAATGATCTTTCCAATAATACGGGTAAATCCTTAATACTCGGAGGGATACAGCTTTCCGAATCTACTCAGATTTTAATTTTCTTTCTTAATAAAATACTCGAAAACGATAAACTTTATTCTAAAGATAAGGAGATTAAATGTCAATACCCGCTTATTAAAAAAGCCGATTTTAATAACCTTGTCGAAAAAATAAACAATGATAAAATAGGAGTATTAACACATATCGATACAAATCCCGTTTACCACTTTAACGGAATTTTTGATTATATTAAAGCAATTGAAAAGGTACCTCTGGTTATTACATTAACAGAATTCGAATCAGAAACATCAGCACAAAGTCATTACACTTTGCCTATTAACAATTATCTTGAAAGCTGGGGCGATTACAATTACGTAACCGGAATATATTCCCTTCAACAGCCAGTTATCTCGCCAATTTATAACACGAGACAGAAGGAGGAAATATTATTAACCTGGATAGAAGGCACGCACCAAAACAATAGCTACCTGAGATATTTAAAAAATAACTGGGAAAAAAATTTATTACCTGCATTTGGTTTTCCATTTGATTTCAAATCATTCTGGATTAATAGTTTAAATGCAGGCGTAGTAAAGACAAATGAAAAAATAAATTTTACAGGTGAATTTAAAATTGAGCCATCAGAATTATCAAACAAACCAACTTCAGTAACAACAAACGATTACGTTTTAATCATTAAGGAAAATCCATTTTTACTTGACGGGAAATACGCCAATAACGGCTGGCTTCAGGAAATACCGCATCCTATTTCAAAAATTGTGTGGGATAATTATGCTACAATTTCACCTTCTGCCGCAAAAAATTTATCGCTAAACACAGGAGATATAATCGAAATAAAGAAATCAGGTAAAAGCATAAAAATACCTGTATTGATACAACCGGGAAATGCAGATAAAGTGATATCTGTAGAACTTGGATATGGAAGAACAAAAGCAGGCATTATCGGTTCTTTTATTGGAACAAATCCTATATGTTTGCTAAATGCCGATAAAGATGATTTAATAATCAAAGATATAGAAATTGTTAAAACAGGAAATACTTACGAACTTGTCTCTACACAGGAACATTACTCACTCGAAAAATACAAAGACATTCCTATTAAACGAAACATTATATACGAATTCGAACTTGATGAGTACAGAAAAAATCATGACCTGATAAATTCAAAAGAGGTTGAGGGAATCAATTTAAAAACATTCCCTTCAGTAAATCAACCTCACAAATATGATGAACTTAAATGGGGTATGGCAATTGATTTAAACAAATGTATTGGCTGTGGTGCGTGTGCGGCAGCATGTAATATAGAAAACAATATACCGATGGTTGGTAAAGAACAGGTAAAATTAAACCGTGAAATGATGTGGATAAGAATCGACAGATATTATACAGGCGACATTAACAATCCTTCAATATCACTTCAACCGGTTTTATGTCAGCATTGTGACCTCGCACCATGTGAAAACGTATGTCCTGTAGCCGCAACTACACACAGTACTGAAGGAATCAATGGTATGGCTTATAACAGATGCGTTGGAACAAGATATTGCTCAAACAATTGCCCTTATAAAGTAAGAAGATTTAACTTCTTTGACTTTAGAGACAATTTCAAAGAAGGTTTTCTTTACAGTGAACCTCTTAAACAGTTGAGTAACCCGGAGGTAACCGTTCGTTCAAGAGGTGTTATGGAAAAATGCACTTTTTGTTTGCAAAGGATAATGAATGCAAGGGATAATGCAGTTAAAGAAAACAGAAAAATCGAAGGAACTGATGTTGTCACAGCATGTCAGGAAGCCTGTCCGACAAATGCTATAATATTTGGAAATATTAATGATACAAACTCCGATTTAAACAAATACAGAAATCACAAATTAGGATACACATTGCTTGAAGAAATCAAAGTCAAACCAAATATAACGTATATTGCAAAATTAAGAAATAATCATTAAAGTTGAGTTACGATGCTACATATACAAAAGAACTTCCTTTAGTTCCGGAACGTTCATCGTTCCCTGAACTCGATGAAGTTGTATTCAAGCCTACCGAAACAAAACCAACAAGAGCATGGTATATAGCTTTTATAATAAGCTCAACTGCACTTTTAATCGGGGCATTAAGTCTCGGATACACTTTGTATTACGGTATCGGCATGTGGGGTAATAATAATACAGTAGGTTGGGGATTTGATATAATAAATTTTGTTTTCTGGATTGGGATTGGACATGCAGGAACACTTATTTCTGCAATACTTTATCTTTTCAGACAAAAGTGGCGTACCGGTATTGCAAGATTTGCAGAAGCAATGACAATTTTTGCAGTAATGACTGCAGGAATATTTCCTTTAATTCATGTAGGCAGACCATGGCTTGCAGGATATTTATTCCCATATCCTAATCAGCATAATGTATGGGTAAACTTCAATTCTCCTCTCCTCTGGGATGTATTTGCTGTTTCAACATACTTCATTATTTCGTTTTTATTCTGGGGACTTGGGCTGATTCCGGACATTGCAAACCTGCGTTCAAGAACTAAATCAGGAATAAAAAAATTTTTCTATACAATTCTCAGTTTTGGATGGAGAAATTCCAACAGGCACTGGCAGCATTATGAAAGAGCATATCTTTTACTTGCAGGACTATCAACTCCGCTGGTACTGTCGGTACATACAATTGTAAGTTTCGATTTTGCAGTCTCGGTACTTCCCGGATGGCATACAACAATATTTCCTCCCTATTTTGTGGCAGGAGCAATATTTTCAGGATTCGGAATGGTTGCAACAGTTTTAATTGTATTGAGAAAAGTTTTTGACCTTAAACATATTATTACTATAGACCATCTGGAAAAGATGAATAAAATATTATTACTTACAGGAACTATTGTCGGTTACGCTTATGCAATGGAATTTTTTACGGCTTGGTACAGCGGTTATCAATTTGAGCAATTTGTTTTTATTAACAGAGCATTCGGCCCTTATGCCTGGGCTTACTGGATTATGATTGCCTGCAATGTCGGATTCCCTCAATTATTTTGGTTTAAGAAAATCAGAAGAAGTATTCCGGTTATGATGATAATTGTGATATTAGTTAATGTCGGGATGTGGTTTGAAAGATTCGTCATAATTGTTACATCACTGCACAGAGATTTTCTACCATCAAGCTGGGCAATGTACATACCAACATGGTATGATGCAGGGATTTTTCTTGGAAGTTTTGGAATGTTCTTCACACTCGTTTTATTATTTGTAAAACTGCTTCCTTCGATTTCACTCACAGAATTAAAAGCAGTAACAGAAAATGCTCAACCCAAAAATCATTAAAGTTAATGTTCGGATTTTTTAAAAAAATAAAAAATAAAATTACTGAAATTAATTCCGATTTAGGAATTGATGAACGAAATCAAGAATTATTCGCTGTCTCCGCTCTCTTTGACACACCTGATGACATCATTAAAGCTGCTAAAACATTATCTTCTTCCGGCTTTAAAAAATATGATATTCACACTCCATATCCTGTACATGGAATGGATGACCCAATGAAACTTAAACCTTCTAAACTTGGCTTCTTTACTTTTTTCTTCGGTTCGCTCGGTACTTTAACTGCAATTGCAATGATTTTTTACATGGCAGGTTTCGATTATAAAAATATTATAGGAGGAAAACCCTTTTTCTCTCTTCCGCCTTCAATTCCCGTAACTTTTGAATTAACGATATTACTTGCCGGTGCTTTTACTGTCTTCCTTGTATTAATACTTTTTAACAAACTCCCTTTAAATAATAATCCACTGCTCGATACAGAATATATGAAGAGAGTATCATCCGATAAATTCGGAGCAATCGTAGAAGCAGATGATGAATTGTTCAATAAAGATGAAATTATCAGATTATTCAAATCACTCGGAAGTTCAGAAGTAAATTTAATATATAAATTTAAACATAATGAATTAACAACTGAAAGACCAATATTTGATTTCAAATTCATAACTTTATTATTTTTACTTGCATTAATTACCGCTGCAGTTACATATTTTTCTTTAAATAAACTTATCTATCTGCCTCCGTTTAACTGGATGTCAGAACAATTCAAAGTCAAACCACAAACACAAAGTACTTTTTTTGAAGATGGTTATTCAATGAGAAATCCTATCGAAGGTTCTATCCCGAGAAACGAATTACCTTATGAATACAGAGGATTGCCCGACTCTCTCGTAAAATATATGTCCAATCCTTTGCCTGTTTCGAAGGAAGTCTTTGAAAAAGGAAAAACAATGTATGATATTTACTGTAGTCCATGTCATGGTTACTACGGAAAAGGAGACAGCAGACTAAATGGTCAGTTTCCAAATCCTCCGTCACTTCATACAGACAGAGCAAGATTAATGAAAGATGCTGCCATATATCATATAATTACAACAGGACAAAATATTATGCCCGCTTATGATAAGCAAATTCCTCAATTAAACAGGTGGGCAATCGTACATTATATAAGAGCTTTGCAACGTTCACAAAATGCAAATGACGGTGATATGAATAAATAACGAAGTTTTTTTGAGATGATTAATACAAAAAAGTTATCAAATAAAATTAAATATACGGGTACTGCATGCTTAATAATCGGAGCATTGCTGATAATTTTTTCTTTTTTGTTCGATGCTAAAAGAGCATTTTACAATTACATTATAATGTACACTTTCATTGTAAGTATCGCAGTTGGGGCTCTTTGCCTGATTGCCATTGAATATATGAGCGGGGCTGCGTGGAGCGTACCTTTCAGAAGAGTTAACGAATTTCTGTCATCTGCCATTCCGTTTCTAATAATCCTCGTTATCCCAATAATTCCGGGTATTCATACACTTTATCACTGGTCACACAAAGATGCGGTTGATACTGACCCTGTCTTACAGGGTAAGTCACCTTACCTGAACGAAACTTTCTTCATACTTAGATTATTTATTTGCATTCTTTTGTGGATAATTTTTTACATTTTTATAATCAGAAATTCAAGAAAACAGGATTACTCAAAAGACATTGCTTTAACAAATAAAAATATAAAAATTTCAGTATTGTTTGCTCCTTTTGCTGTTATTACTCTTACGCTGACTTCGATTGATTTAATAATGAGTTTAGAAGCACACTGGTATTCAACTATATTCGGAATTTATTACCTTGCCGGAACATTACTCTCCGGAATTTCTGCAGTTACTTTAATTTCTGTTTTACTTGCACAAAAAGGTTATTTTGATGAAAGAATACAGCGAAGGCACTTTCACACTTTCGGAATGTTAATGTTTGCTTTAAATGTTTTCTGGGCATATATTGCTTTCTCACAATATCTACTAATCTGGTATGCCGATATTCCTGAAGAAACCTTCTGGCTTTTAAAAAGGATGAACGGACACTGGCAGTATTTTTCAATTTCAATTATTTTTATTCATTTTATTATCCCCTTTATCGTACTGATATCAAGTGCTGTTAAAACCAATTTGAATATTTTAAAATTTATGGCAATCTGGCTACTTGCAGCACACTGGCTGGATTTGTACTGGCTTGTCATGCCTGCTTTCGATGACCATTCATTAGCTATAGGTTGGGTTGAAGCTGGTTTCCCGATTTTTACTGTTGGAATTTTTATACTATTATTTGTTTATAAATACAGTAAAGTAAATATTATTCCGGTCGGTGACCCGAAATTAAAACATGGAATAGATATGTTCTTGTACCCGGATTTGTCAATTGACTAATGTTTTTAATATTTCACATTTTGTTGAATAGTAAATTGTATATAAATTTTAATAAAATCAAATACGAACAATTGTTCGGCTTATTTTTTATTTTAATTCTTGTTTTAATAATAATTCTTGGTCACGTTTATACTGCGAATATTAATACCATTTCCGTTAATAAATACACTCCTGCAGTTGTACCGGACACATCAACTTTGGTTGATGACTTACCATTCATAAAATCTTCGCTGACTCAACCCGTTGATTTACAAAAAGCATCCAATCCAAGTCCTGAAAACATTGTAAAAGGAAAACAAGTTTATGAGACTTATTGTACGAGTTGTCATGGAAATGAAGGAAAGGGTGACGGTTTAGCCGGTGTAAATCTAAAACCACCGCCAAGAAATTTTCATATTCTTACCGAATGGACAAATGGTACAAAAATCTCTGAAATCTATAAAACACTTGAAGAAGGAATTGTATCAAGAGGTATGGCACAATACAATAATATATCTCCAGAAGATAGATTCGCAGTTATACATTATATTAGAACTTTCAATAAAGATTATCCTATTGCAGACGAAAACGAAATAACAATGCTCGATAATACTTACAGTTTATCAAAAGGTGTTTATAAACCTGCACAAATTCCAGTAAGGACAGCAGAAAAATTTTTAATATCACAGTATAATCCTGAAGAAAATAAGATTAATTCAGTTTACAGTATGATTGAATTAAATAATTCAGAAAATGGTGCTCTGCTTTTAAAAAAGTATTCAAGTAATTTGAAAACTTTAATTACTGCAATTGTAAATAATAAAGACAAGATCACAAACGATAATGATTTTTCAAATTTTATATCAACCTCTTCCCTTCAAAAAGGATTTAAATCTGAAATAACACAGATAACAAAAGAAGAATTATCAGTAATATATACGTATTTAAAAAATGTAATTTTAAAATGAATACAAATAAAATTCTTAAAAAATATCATTTATCAAATAATCAAAAAGAGAAATATCTAATATATAAATATTACGCTACTATAGCAACAGTACTGATTTTTATATTTTTCTTTCAAGGGATAATACTATCTGAAGAACCAGTTAAACAACAAGCCGGAATCGAAGAAAAACTCGGACAGTATATACCTATGAATATTTCGTTATACGACGAATACGGAAAAGCGGTTCAATTAAAAGACATAATGGACAAAGGAAAACCTATTATACTTACACTTGTATATTACCGTTGTCCTTCAATTTGCAGTCCACTCTTATCAGGGATAGCTGAAATTGTTGACAAACTTGATTTAATAGCAGGAAAGGATTACGATATAGTAACCATAAGTTTTAATCCCGCTGAAGATTACACCCTTGCCGCTGAAAAGAAAAAAAATTACTATGCTTCATTAAAAATAAAAAAAGACACACCGCAGGATGCATGGAGATTTTTTGTGTCTGACAGTTCAAACATTGCCCGACTCACAGATGCTGCAGGTTACAGATACATCAGAACAGAAAACGAATTTATTCATCCGGGTGTAATTATTTTTTTATCGCCTGACGGAAAAATCACAAGATATCTTTACGGTATAGAATTTTTACCATTCGATGTAAAAATGGCTTTAATGGAAGCATCAGAAGGAAAAATCGGCTCTACTGTAGCAAAGATTATTAAACTCTGTTATGCTTATGACCCTGAAGGGAAAAGATATGCTCTCGATATAACACGTGTTGCAGGAATTGGTATAATAATTTTTATTACACTATTTGTCGTTATTTTAGTAATAAAGAAAAAACCGGGAAAAAAAGAATAATGAATTCACAATCGGATACAAAATACATTCATTATTTACAATACAGAGGAAAATTCAAAGGAATACCCGGATGGCTTTTGACTACCGACCATAAGAAAATTGGACTTTTATATTTGATTGCTATGATAACCTTTTTTCTGGTTGCTATGTCACTCGGTTTCCTTATGAAACTCGAAATGCTTAAACCTTCATCTACTAAAGGTTCAACTCTAATGAGTGCTCAAACTTACAATGCCGTTTTCACTCTGCACGGTGTTATAATGATTTTTCTTTTCATTATTCCCGGTATTCCTGCTGTATTCGGAAACTTCTTTTTGCCTATTATGCTAGGAGCAAGAGATGTTTCATTTCCAAAAATTAACTTATTAAGCTGGTATTTTTATATCGCAGGTGCTGTTATAGTTTTAATATCACTGCATACAGGCGGCGGTCCTATAGATACAGGATGGACTTTCTATGTACCATACAGCATCAGAACAACTGCCAATGTTTCCCTTGCAGTTTTCGGAGCATTTGTACTCGGATTTTCTTCAATACTCACAGCAATAAATTTCATTACAACGATACATCACCTCAGAGCACCGGGAATGAAATGGTTCAAGATGCCGCTTTTCGCTTGGGGACTCTATGCTACCGGTTGGATTCAAATACTTGCTACTCCGGTTATAGGAATAACTTTATTACTTGTAATACTTGAAAGAACTTTGGGAGTGGGAATATTTGACCCTGCACTCGGCGGTGACCCTCTGCTTTACCAGCATCTCTTCTGGATTTATTCACATCCTGCAGTTTATATTATGATACTTCCCGCAATGGGACTTGTATCTGAAATCATTCCGACTTTCACTAAAAAGAATATCTTCGGTTACAGTGCAATTGCAGTATCAAGTCTTGCTATTGCATTTGTCGGATATCTGGTATGGGGACATCATATGTTCACAAGCGGGATAAGCGATACTTCAAGAGCAATATTTTCTTTTCTTACATTTGTAGTTGCAATACCTTCAGGCGTCAAAGTATTCAACTGGGTAGCCACAATGTATAAAGCTTCTATTGACCCAAGAACACCTTTCCTTTTCATAATGGCATTTATAGTACTGTTCTCTATAGGCGGTCTTACAGGTCTTGTACTGGGTGCACTCGATACGAACATTCATGTTACTGATACTTATTTCGTTGTAGCACACTTCCATTATGTTATGTTTGGCGGGATGGGTACTTTATTTTTCGGCGGTTTATATTACTGGTTTCCGAA
Source organism: Ignavibacteria bacterium (assembly GCA_016873795.1). Lineage (GTDB taxonomy): Bacteria > Bacteroidota > Ignavibacteria > Tepidaquicellales > Tepidaquicellaceae > VGWA01. The sequence goes on along the minus strand of VGWA01000018.1, from coordinate 10,447 downwards.
AATGTTCGGCAAATTATTTAATGAAAAAATTGCAAACACGGGACTAATATTATTCGTAACGGGATTTAATGTTTTATACTTTACAATGTTCATAATGGGATATCAGGGTATGCCCAGAAGATATTATACTTACCTTGCGGAATTTCAAACTTTGCAGGTGATATCAACTATCGGTTCATGGATAATGATATCAGGTATATTAATTTTACTCGGAAATCTTGTATACGCATTATTTAGAGGGAGAAAAGCTCCTGATAACCCGTGGGGCGGTACAACACTGGAATGGACAATTCCCTCTCCGCCTCCTGTTTATAATTTTGAAAAAATTCCTGTCATTACAAAAGGACCATACGAAAGGAATTAATTTTTTAAAACGATTTTAATGACAGAACCAGATACATTAAATATAGTAAATCAAGAACACACTCACAGAGACGATATCGGTTCTAAAATGGGAATGTGGTTATTTCTTTTTACTGAACTGCTGTTATTCGGAGGTCTCTTTATTTTATATGCATCATACAGGTTTATGTATAAAGAAGAATTCATATATGCTGCAACGAAACTTGATTTATTGACGGGCACTGTGAATACTATAATTTTACTTACAAGTTCTTTAACAATAGTGCTCGCAATTTTATCACTGCAAAAGAATTATAAAAAATTATGTTTGCTATTTTTATTCTTAACTGTAGCCCTTGGATTTTCATTCCTAATTAACAAATATTTTGAATGGAGAGCAAAAATTGAGCACGGATTATTTCCGGGAGGAAGTGAACTCCTAAACACATCAAAAGGAGAGACAATTTTTTTCGGTCTGTATTATTCGATGACAGGATTGCATGCCTTGCATGTAATTGCAGGTTTGATTTTCATTTTAATTATGACATCTTTAGTGTATAAAAATTTACAATATAATACAAATTATCAGAAACTCGAAAATTCCGGACTGTACTGGCATCTGGTTGATATAATCTGGATTTTCCTGTTTCCTTTATTTTATCTTATTCATTAATCTATATGCCCGACACCAAAAATACAGAGCATTTAAATTATTCGGAAAAAAATTTTGATCCGCCAACTGAAGAAGACTTTCTTAATTCACTCTCCGATAAAAATGCACATCAGGAAGCAGGTTTTGGTACATATATATTAATCTGGCTCGGTTTAATTTCTCTTACTGCAATCACAGTAGCACTAGCAGGAATTAACCTTGCGGGATTGACAGTAATAACTGCACTCGCTATTGCTATTATTAAATCTTCTCTGGTTGCAAATTATTTTATGCATATTAAGTTCGATGCTCCTATTTTTAAAATATTCATAGCTGTTTCATTGATTATATTTGTTTTAATGATTGTTCTAACTTTTTTCGATTTAATTTTCAGAAATTAACTTTATGAGACCAAATATAATAGAGCAGGTAGATACAACTTTTATAATAACGATAGGTATTTCATTCTTCCTGCTGATTGTCATAACAATCACAATGATTGTTTTTGTTTTCAGATATAACAAAAAAAGGAATCCGGTTCCATCGAACATCAGCGGTAACACTCTTCTGGAAATTATCTGGACTGTTATTCCTTTAATTCTTGTAATGATTATTTTTTTCTCGGGTTATACAGGTTTTAAGAATATGAGAGACGCTCCTGAAAATTCAATGGTCGTAAAAGTAACGGGTCAAATGTGGAAATGGACTTTTGAATATGCCAATAAGAAAATAAGTGATACACTGTTTGTTCCTGTCGGACAACCAATTAAATTGGAGATATACTCGGTTGACGTAAACCACAGCCTTTATCTGCCTGCTTTCCGCGTCAAAGAGGATGCAATTCCGGGAAGAGTTAATTATCTCTGGTTTCAGCCGATGTATGAAGGTACTTTCGATATCGCTTGCGCCGAATATTGCGGTTTAAGCCACTCTTTAATGTATTCAAAACTCGTAGTTTTGCCTGAAAATGAATTCTATGAATGGTATAATAAATCTCAACCAATAGATTCAACAATTAACATAAGAAATACAGATACTCAGAAATAATTTATGATTTTATGATTAAAACACTGACAAATATATATAGTCCTGCAGAAAAATTTTCATTCTCTTTGATATTACAGGTTACAAAATTCAGAATTACGATACTTGTTGCTTTTACAACAGCACTTGGTTATATACTTGCAAGTAATAATATTGATTTAAAAATGTTATTCACATCCGCAGGAATATTTTTACTTGCCTGCGGAGCATCCGCAATAAATCACATACAGGAAAAAGAAACTGATGCAATTATGCATCGAACCCAACACCGTCCAATTCCAGCAGGTAAATTAACAGTCTTTCAGGTTAAAATAATTTCAGCAGTAACAATTTTTACGGGTTGTATTATAATGGTATTCGGTTCAACAGTTCCTGCTCTGATAATCGGTATATTTAATTTATTATTCTATAATATCATTTATCTAAGACTGAAAAGAAAAACAACTTTAGCCGTCATACCCGGTGCGCTTGTCGGGGCTTTGCCGCCTATTGCAGGGTGGATTGCTGCCGGCGGAAATATTTTCGATATAAAATTACTAACACTTGTAGCATTCTTCTTTGTATGGCAGATTCCGCACTTCTGGCTGCTTATCCTGATATTCGGAGATGATTATAAAAAAGCAGGTTTACCTGTCCTTTCTGAGATTTTTAATGAAAATATTATACAAAAAATTACTTACTCCTGGATTCTACTTACAATATTGATTTCTTTTACACTGTTTCTTTCCGGTTTGATTTACTACAATATTTCTGTATTATTTTTTTATTTCATAAACTTTTTGCTTTTAATCATTTCCACTAAATTATTCATGAAAAATACTGATAATGTAAAAATTTATTATAACCAATTTATTACTCTTAATACATACACATTACTTATTATATTGTTACTATTCGCGGACAGAACGATAAAAATTGTTTAAATGAATATTTTTGAACATTTAATATCTCCCCCATCATCAGAATTCACTTCTGTACTTTACTTCATACAGATTATAACTTATTTATTGTTCATTCCTTACACCTGTCTGCTTACCGGGGGATTAATTTTATCTTCAGTTTACTATAATAAAGCAAATAAAAAACAAAATTCCGAAATATTAAAACTATCAAGGAATATTATAAACAAAACAATTATTAATAAAACCACCGGATTTGGACTTGGAATAATTCCATTAATAACAACAGCAACTATTTTTCTGCAATTTTTTTACACATCAAATACGGTACCTGCAAGTTTATTGATTATTTCCATATTGTTATATGTTACTGCATATATCCTTTCTTATTCATATAAAAGTTTAATAAACATTAAAGAAATAATTAATTCTCTCGAATACACAAAGACGCATGAATCAAATATCAAATCGGAAGATTCATACAAATTACGGGAAAATATTGAAATTTTTAAATACGATATAAGCAAGAAAATTTCTTTATACGGCAAACTTGCAATTTTTTTCCTTCTTCTTTCTGTTTTCTTTCTGTTCGGGTCTGTAACTATATATTCAAACCCCATTTTACTTCAAAAATCTGATACTATATTTGCAATATTTGCAGATATAAGTGTTTGGTTAAAATTAATCTATTTCGTTATACTCGCTTTTTCTTTAACATCCGTAACCCTTATTTTCCAATTTTTTGCTAAACACTTCCAAAAAAACAGTGCAATAAATATATTACAATTTACTAATGGAAAACTCAAAACTTTTTTAACTACAGCTATTATATCCACAATTAGCTTGCCAATAATTGTTATTTTTAATTTTTTAATTCTTCCTGATTCATCTCTTATCCCTTCCGTTTTTATTTTTACAGGTATAAGTTTTATTTCAACACTTGTTACAGTAATATTACTATATGCAATAATTAGAACTCCAAAGTTGAAATATTCTGTATCTGCGTTAATATTTATTTATTTAATAATATTTTCCGGTATAATGAAAGATGAATTAGCATTCAAGAGTTCGATAAAGGAACAAATCGCAGTAGTAAATTTAAAAGCCGAAGAAATTTATAAGGAAAAATTTCCTAAAACAACATCTGTTACGGAAGTTAACGGAGAAGAAATTTACAAATCAAGATGTGCCGCATGCCATAAATTCGATGTAAAACTTGTTGGTCCGCCTTATAAAGAAACACTTCCGAAGTATAATAATGATATTAAGAAGCTCTCGCAATATATATATAATCCAGTTAAAGTAAATCCCGAATATCCTCCGATGCCGAATCAGGGATTAAAAATGAATGAAGCAGAAGCTGTAGCAAAATATATTATTGAAACTTACACAAAATAGAGCAGCCCCACTGCTCAATAACTGGACGAATCCAGTTTTACTTTTCCCCTGAAAATCCAGTAGATACTGACCGTATATGCCAAAACAAACGGAATCCCTATAATTGCAATTATCAACATTACTGATAAGGTCTTTTGTGATGAGGCAGCATTGTAAAGTGTTAGACTATATTCCGGATGAGGATTTGATAACACAATATCAGGAAACATTCCGACTGCAAATAACATCAATAATGTTATAATACTAATACACGAGGAAAGAAATGCCCGGAATTCATTTCTGTGATGTATTTCTCTCGGGATATTTGCAATTGCAAGCATATTTATCGATGCAATAATAAACAACCATTGATTACTTTTGAAATGTTCTACCATGTGCTGTTGATATATCAGCGTAGCCATAGTTGTTGTCACATAACAAATGACAAAGAAAATCACCGTGTTATTTATCCATCCTCTGACTTTTTCCTGAAGTTGTTCTTCAGTTTTCATCACAAGATAAATTGCTCCGTGCATCATAAAAAGAGCAAGGGTTGTAATACCAACAAGGAGTGAATATGGATTAATTAGAGTCCAGAAATTTCCGGTATATTCCTTAGTTGCATCAAGTGGAATACCGTTTATTATATTTCCGAGTGCAACACCCATCAGAAGAGCAATAACAATACTCGACATACTAAATGCTCTGTCCCAGTTTTTTCGCCATCTCCGGCTTTCCCTTTTACTTCTGAATTCAATTGCAATCGCGCGAAAAATCAGAACAACAAGCAGGAGCATAAAAGCTGTATAAAAGCCGGAAAACACCGTCGCATATACATGCGGAAAAGCCGCAAATAGTGCTCCGCCGCCTGTAATCAACCATACTTCATTTCCATCCCAAACTGGTCCTATGGAATTTATCAGAATCCTCCTGTCTTTGTCTCTTCTTGTCAATAGATGAAGCGCACCAACCCCAAGATCGAATCCATCAAGCAAAGCATATCCCGTTAATAAGACGCCAACAAGAGTAAACCATACAATATTTAGTGTATAATCCATAATTGTAAACTTTATTTTATGTCTATTTTAATTTTGTTGCTAAAATATTATTGATAAATATCCTGTAATTTCATATTCAAACAGAAGAAAAAATTGTTTTCTGTTTAGAAAACGTAGCTGCATCCATAATCTCACTTTCCGGTCCAGCTTTAATTTTTTTATCGAGCAGAAAAATAAACAATACAAATAAAAGAGCATAAACAAGAATGAATAGAATCAAAGAAAACCATACCTGTTCAGCAACTACAGACTTCGACAAACCGTCCGAAGTTCTTAACAATCCGTAAACAATCCAGGGTTGTCTTCCGACTTCTGCTGAGAACCATCCTAACTGATTTGCCATCTGAGGCAGAATAACAGAAATAACAAGCAACTTTAAAAACCATTTTTTCTCGAAGATTGTTTTTCTCCACCAGAATATAATTCCAAGCAATGAAATCAAAATAATCAACATACCTATTGCAACCATCAAATGATATGACTGAAATACCGAGTTAACAGGTGGTCTGTCCTGTACTTCGAACTCATTCAATCCCTTCACAGGTTTATTAAAATCTCCATGCACAAGGAAGCTCAACATTCCTGCAACCGATATGCTCATTTTAACGTCCTGTTTATCATTATCCACCCATCCCATAAGATAAAGCGGTGCCGAGCCTGTGTTATAATGTCCCTCAAATGCAGCAAGTTTTGCAGGTTGATTTCTGGCAACCCCAACGGCACTTTGATGTCCGGTAAATAATTGTAAAAAAGCAGCAATTACAGTTACAATAAGTGCAATTTTTAAAGATGATTTCGCAAAATCGAGATGTTTCTTTTTCAATAAATAAAAAGCTGATACACTCAATACCAGAAACGCACCCGTTAAAAATGCACCCGATAAAGTATGTGTTAGTCTGTCTATTGTTGAAGGATTAAAAACCAAAGCCCAGAAATCTGTGATTTCGGCTCTTCTGAAAATTCCCTCTCCAACTAGATGAAATCCGGCAGGAGTTTGCTGCCATGAATTAGCCACAATAATCCATACTGCACTCAGCATCGAGCCGAAAGAAACAAGAATTGTAGAGATAAAATGCATTCTTGGGCTCACTTTATTCCACCCGAAGACTAAGACAGCGAGAAAACCCGATTCGAGAAAAAATGCAAAAATACCTTCTGCAGCAAGTGCACTGCCGAAGACATCACCGACAAATCTCGAATAAGTTGCCCAGTTTGTCCCAAACTCAAACTCCATTACAATACCTGTTGCAACCCCCATTGCAAAAGTAAGAGCAAATATCTTAACCCAGAATTTGGTCATTCTTTCATACAACATATTTTTTGTTTTCATATACATCCCTTCCATTATTACAAGAATGATACCGAGTCCGATACTTAGCGGGGGATATATGTAATGAAATGCTACGGTGAAAGCGAATTGAATTCTTGAAAGCAGTTCAATGTCCATTTAGATGTCTGTTTTTTTTATTACTCAAAATTTATTAATTTTAAAAAACATAATTAAAAAAAACAGAAATTTCAATTTCAATTAATAACCACAAATACTTAATGCATATAAAAGAAGTGAACTAAGAACAGAAAAGTTTGTATATAAATTTTTAAAATAAATAAAATTTACTTTATTATTATCATTCGTTTTGAATCAGTAAGGTCTCCTGCTGATAATTTATAGAAATATACACCGCTCGGCAAATCTGAAGCATTAAATATGATTTGATAATTACCCGCAGTTTGGTAAGAATTCACAAGCACAGTAACTTCCTTTCCAAGAATGTCATAAATTTTTAAAATTACATTCGAACTTCGCGGAATGGAATATTTAATATTTGTAACCGGGTTGAAAGGATTAGGAAAATTTTGTTCAAGAATAAATTTTTCGGGAATTTCTTCATTATTTGTATTAACACTAATTGCTGTTGAATACTTAATCTGAACACACCAGCCCGTCAGAGTTCCCAGATTCCCTGAAGTTTTATCGTGTATCCTTAAAATCCAGTTACCCGACATTTGAAGATTATTAAAAGTTGATAAAGGTGCCTGCGGTCTGAATGAGCCAGTAAAAGGCGGACTTCCCTGTGTTATCGAAGCCGAAGCACTGTCATCGAATAATGTATTAACAAAATTCTGTCCACCCTGTCCGAGATATTGTATTAAATTTACTGAAGCACTCCCTTTTGCAAGTGAAATCCACAAATCACCGTCATTTGGATGTAATATATTAACCAAGACGTTAACATCACTAACTAATCCATTTGTTGTTACAATTATCGTATCCCTTGTAATCTGTAAATCGGGAATTATTTTCGGAACTGTAACCGAGCAATTATTCAAATACGATAAAATATCATAACTGTAAATTTGAGACGGTGGATTTGTTCCAGGCGGATTTATTCCGGAACCTCCTTCAGGTAATGTTACAAGCATACTTCCGGCTGAATCCTGCGCTGCAATATAGTAAAAAATCCGGGTTCCCGCTGGCTGCCCGGGTATGCAAAATTTAAAAGTATCCTGAATGACCGAATATGAATTTATGAAATTGTATAATTCATTATTAACTTTATAATATAATCTCGGAGCATTTGTTCCCGTACCTATTGCAACAGGAAATTTAATTGTTATATTTACCGTTCTCGCTGCTGTATCGAGAGTTGACTGTAACGGTATATGAGAAATGTTAACCTTCATATCAAGAGCCCAGGAAGCAAATGTTGCAAAGGATGTTTTCACCATCCTGTAGAAAAATGTTTGATTGAATTTATCGAATTTATCATTTTTAGTGTGATAATAGGGCGTAAAATCTGAATCATTTTGTGCTGAGCATATCGCTTTATAACCTGCTAACCAAAATGGAAAGTGGTCGCTTATTCTTCCGTTAATATTTTTCCAACCCTGTAATCCAATCTGATATAACTGGACAGCTTTTAATAAATCGTTAGCAAGGTCTTCTGACGCAGTATTCGTCAATATCGTAAATTTTCCATCATTATTCGAATCATATCCGAGCATTTCCATATTCAACACACCTTTAATATCATATCCGCAGGCAACAGCACTGTCGACAAATGCACGACTTCCATAAAGTCCTATTTCTTCGGTATCAAATGCAATAAACATCAAAGAATATTTAGTCGGATAATTAGCAAGTATTCTTGCTGTTTCAAGCACTGCCGAAACACTCGAGGCATTATCGTCAGCTCCGGGAATAGTATCTGTAGGAGAAGGAATGGTTATAATATCATCGTAATGGGCACAAATAATATAATATTTATCCGGATACAGTGTTCCGGTTTTTTTCGCTATTACATTTACTGTAGTATCGCTGTTATGCTGATATCTTACTTCCAAACCGTAACTCTGAAACTTTTCATAAATATATTGGGCAGCTTTCGGATTAGATATTGATTCGTAATATCTCGAAAAAATCAGATACGGCAAACCACCTATTGCAGCCAATGTATCACCGGAGAGTTCACGTACAAATTTATTTACAGATTGCTGTGAAACAAGATTAAGCATAGAGTCAATTTTATTATTGTAAAATATCTGTCCGAAAGAGTGGTATGCATACATCAAAAATATACTTAACAAAGTTAAGATAAGAATGAACCGTTTCATAAATTTATATTTTAATATTATATTATAATAAAATATACGATATCAAAAAAAGAATGTTTCATTCTATTTTGATTATGATAAAATTTATAAACACACTTATATTTCGTTTTTTGATAACAATTAACACAGTGAAATTACTGTATCAAGTATTATATATAACCACCGTAATTACGGATAATTACATTAAAGCCATCCACTTCCCTGATGATTAGTTGCTTGTCCGGAGTTTAAATTAGGTGAGATATAAAAAAAGTATATAAAAATCCAATAAATATATTTATCTAATCAAAATCATTTTTTTAGTTTCTGAAAATCCGTCTGCAGATAACTTGTAGAAATATACGCCTGTTGGCATAGATTCAGCATTCCAATTAACCGAATACGTCCCTGCCATCTGCCATTCATTTATTATTGTGGAAACAGTTCTCCCAAGTATATCATAAATACACAAAGTTACGAACGCATTTTTTGGCATTAAATATTTAATAGTTGTTGACGGATTAAACGGATTGGGAAAATTTTGCTCGAGTATAAAGTTTTCCGGAATGGTATTTTCGAAACTTTTTATTCCTGTCGGGAATAATTCTTCATTCTTGAAAATACAGGCATCAGTTAATGTAACGGCATACAATTTATTATCCGAAGCAAGAAACGAACCGTATATATCACTAATGCTTGATAAAAGATCCTTACCTGTCCAGCTTACACCCCCATCAGTTGAATGATAACAAGTCCCATACGTACCCATAACCGCAACATTAAGCGGATTAAGAACAGCTACAGAATAATTTGTAACATTAAGACTCGTATTATAACTGATATTAATCCATGGCGTCGCTCCGCCGTTAGTAGTTTTATAAACTCTACGCATAGAGCCGACGCAGTAACCTGTTAATGCATTTAACATTTGAATGTCATATAATGCACCTGCAAGATAATTATCCGACAAAGATGTTGTATCCCAGGTGATACCACCGTTTGTTGTTCTGCATGGTCTCGGTTTATTATTCAACACCCATCCTGTATTTTCGTCAATCATACTCGCAGCGTAAATCAGATAACTTGTACCTGTGTTTGTTCCGAGTCCCTGTTTGAACCAATTAACTCCTCCGTTGGTTGTTTTGAAAATTGTCGAGTCACTCCCGGTCGCAGTTCTCGAAAAAATCCATCCTGTCTGTGAATTTACAAAATCTACTTTCGATAATACTAATCCTGACGGAATAACAGGGATAACAAGAGAATCCCAGTTCAGACCTCCGTTTGTTGTTTTATACACTGCTGACCTGCTTCCACAAATAAAACCCGTATTTGCGTCTATCATATCAATACTGTAAAAGTCCGCCGCTGAATTAGAAGAAGGAGATATTACACTCCAGTTTAGCCCCCAGTTAGTTGACCTCAGTATCTGGTCTGGTGTAATCAACGACGCGCTTGAAACTGAAGGAGCACCTACCGCAATC
>VGWA01000017.1 GCA_016873795.1 Ignavibacteria bacterium | reverse complement strand
GAGTTCAATAGGAGCCGAATACTGGTATGGAAATCCAAAATTGATTGCTCTCAGAGCAGGATTTTTCTATGAAGATCCATCAAACGGAAACAGAAAGTACATAACATTAGGTGTCGGTATCAGATATAGTTTATACGGATTCGATTTTAGTTACATTAATACACTGGAAGAGGAACATCCTCTCGCAAATACTTTAAGATTCGGTATACTAGTTAACTTTTAATAAAAAAATAACAATAATTTTTCCCACCAATCGAAAATTTTTAATCAATATCTCTCTGCTTTTTCAAAGGTCAGGGATATTCAAATAATTTACAAATTTTATGTTTAATAAATTACTGTCAGCATTTATAATAATATTTTTATTTATTTTTGAAATTGGTCATACACAAAACTTTGATAAAAAAAGTTTCAGACCTGTTTTATCCCACCCACTCAAATATTCACCGGAAAACGATATTAACAATCCTGTAAAAACATCCCGTTATTCATATCCGGACACGTTTACAGTAATCGCCATACTGGTACAATTTCAGCAGGATTCGGATCCTTTTTCAACAGGTGACGGAAGATTCGACTTATCAAATAAATATTTTGACCCGATAAAGCAAAAAGATACAGTAATAGATTCCCCTCCTTATGACAGTGCTTATTTCGCAGACCATCTTGAGTTTCTTAAAAATTATTTTTATAAATCTTCAAAAGGAAAGTTAATAATAAATTATAAGCTTTATTCTAACATCATTACACTTTCTAAACAGATGAAATTTTATTCCCCTCAAAAAAACGAGAACAATGCTAAACTATGTGATTTATTTGTTGAATCATGGACAAATGCCGATAGTACGATTAATTTTTCCGGACTTGATTCAGCAAGAACAGCATTTATAATATTTCATGCAGGTATAGGAAGAGATGTAGACTTAACTTCAATATACGGATACGATCCTACTCCTTACGATATACCCTCTGTATATTTAGGTATAAAAAATCTACAGGAAATTTTCGGCAGTAGTTATTCCGGATACCAAACAAGCGAAGGGTTCTACATAAAAAATTCTTTAATTATTCCATCTGCTGAAATTCGAGAACTTGACCTTACTTCAGGAAAATTTCTTTTAGAACTCGGAATGAATGGAATACTTGCCGGCAGTTTTGGAAGTTTTTTAGGATTGCCGGATTTATTTAATACACAAACCGGTAAAACAGCAATCGGCAGATTTGGATTAATGGACGGGCAGTCAATTTTCAGTTTCAACGGAATATTTCCTCCAGAACCTTCAGCGTGGGAAAAAATATATCTTGGCTGGGTACAACCAATTGTAATCGGTTCGGGGGAAGATAACTATAGAATTAAAACTTCATCTTTTGACCAATATTCCGATTCAACAATTTTTAAAGTATTGATTAATTCACGCGAATACTTTTTAATAGAAAACAGAAACAGAGATCCACATTATTCCGGACAGGTTGTTTATACAAGAAACAGAAATTTCAAAGATTCGTCATTATATACACAGGATATTCCAGGATTTATTTATTATGATATAAGCAAAGTAGATGGTAATTTAATAAACGTAAAAACACTGGACTGGAGTCTTCCCGGTGCAATTGATAATAATGTTAATTACAGAGGAGGAATTTTAATATGGCACATAGATGAAAACGTTATTGAAGCAAACATAAACACTAATTCGATTAATAATAATATCGAGCACAAAGGGATCGACCTCGAAGAAGCCAAAGGAGCACAAGAAATCGGTTATACAGTAAATACAATATTTGGACCTGTAACAGGAGACGGAACGCCGGTCGATTATTGGTTTAACGGAGATCATCAGGTCCCAAACACAATATATAAGAACGAATTTACTCCCACATCACTTCCCAATTCATTAAGTTATTCTTTAGCTAATAATAATATTTATATAAATAATTTTGATACAATCTCGCCCATAATGAATTTCAGGATTAGAATCGGCAGTAACGAGCTAAAACCTCTTGCCGGATTTCCAAAATTCATAGGGATTCCCACTAACATATTAAGCCAACCGGTTGCTTTTGACATAAACGGGGATAATAAAGACGAATTTTTCGCTAATAACATGACCGGAATGTTCGGATTTAAATATGACGGTACAAGTATAACGGGTAATACTTCCGGAATGATGTTTAATAATTCCGGATTATTACCTGCATCAATTATTTATTCACCTATTTTTTCCGGTACAAGGAGATTTGTTACCTATTCACTATCTCCAGGAATTCCTTTGAATAACCTTAATATTAATTATTATCAAATAAATAATAATTATCAGATTATTGATTCTATATCAGAACAAATACAATGCAACTTAATTAATTCAATCCCTATATATTTTGATTCCTCCAAAATAATTATTCCGGTAAATTACGGAACATACAGCAGAATATACGAAAGACATCTTGATGGAACACCAAATTTATATATCGATTCATCAACAATAATAGTAAATCAACTTTCTAAACTTAATAACAGTATGTATGGTTATTCTTACGGCAACGAATATATACTTTTTGGAAACATGATATCAGATTCTTCAACTGATACATTAAGAATGAATTTCCAATACGAAAAAATATACTTAAACGGTTTACTATTTTTCACAAATCAAACTCTTGAAAGTTTCAGCAGTTCACCTTTATTAGCAGATATCAACAGGGATGGGAAACAGGAAATTATCATTTTTGCAAACCGAAAAATATACGCTTATAATTTCATAGCAGTATTGCTGGAAAATTTTCCTATTAATCTTAATAAAAACGTTACCTCCGGATCCATTATAGGAGATATCAACAACGACGGAATTTTTGATATTATTTTTACGACCGAAGAGGGAGATTTATATGCATATGGAGTAAACGGCAAGGTAATACCGGGATTTCCAATAAAAACAGGAAATTTAAACAGCAGTTCACCGTCTTTTGCAAATCTGAACGATACACTTGGTATTATTCTTTATGGTTCCGATGGTTACTTATACGCTTATAAAACTTCATATCGTTACATTCCGGACAATATACTCTGGAAGAACTATCAAAAAGACAGTTATTATTCAAACAGTAATTTCAAGTCAACATACACACAACCATTATTTTCCGAAAAACTACCATCCGACAAGGTTTACAACTGGCCGAATCCAGTTTATGACAATAAAACATACATAAGATATTATATAAACGGAACAGTAACATCTGTCAGTATAAAAATATTAGATTTAGCCGGAGAATTAGTGACAAAATTAAACGGCACTACTCATTCAAATTCAGACAATGAAATAATTTGGGATGTATCAAATGTTCAAAGCGGAGTATATTTTGCTCTAATAGAGGCAGACATAGACGGTAGCAAAGAATCCAAAATAATAAAAATTGCCGTAGTCAAATAGATGTTAACCTTTCTTATAATTCTATCCCTTATATATCTTATTATTCATCTCTTATTATTTTACGGGTTGATAAGAGAATCTTCCCATCCAAAAATTAAACAACAAAAAGCATACAGTGTTTCGGTTATTGTTGCGGCAAGAAACGAGGAAAGTGTAATCTCCGAATGCATTTCCTCATTAAAAAAATTAAAATACAACAAAGAATTACTGGAAATAATCCTTGTAAATGACAATTCGGACGACAGAACAAAAGAAATTATGATAAAAGAGACGGAAGGAATTGAATATTTTAAAATTATAAATTCTCAAAAACAAGAATCGAATAATTTAAAAGGGAAGGCTAATGCAATAGATTCAGGAATAAAAATTGCTTCGGGTGATATTATATTAACCACAGATGCGGATTGTGTTGTTCCTGATGGATGGATTGAAGAGAGTATACAATATTATGATGAGAACACCGCAATGGTCTGCGGAATTACACTGATGAAACCCAATAAGAATATATTTTCAGTTTTACAAAATCTCGACTGGTTATATTTACTGACTCTTGCCTCTGGAAGTTGCGGAATAAAATTAATTCTCAGTTGTATCGGGAATAACTTATCATACAGAAAAAATATATATATAGAAACGGGAGGTTACGAGAAAATTAAATTTTCCGTGACTGAAGATTTTGCTTTTATGAGAACTATATATAAACAAAAAATCGGAAAAATTAAGTTTCCGATTAACAGCAGTAATATCGTAATCAGTGATGAATGTAAAACATTAACTCAGTTAGTTCAACAAAAGAGAAGATGGTTCAGGGGGGGACTGAAAATTAATCTGCTCGGTTACATTCTTGCTTTTGAATTTTATGTACTCAATTTTGTTACTTTATTCGGATTATTATTTTTAAATCCTTTAGAGTACATAATTATTTTATCTATCAGGATAATATCGGAATTAATGTTAATTATTCCCTCCAGCACATTATTGAAATTAAAAAGTATTGTAATATATTACCCACTCTTTTTACTTTATTTTAGTATCTACGGATTGATACTACCACTTACTTTCATAAACGGTATTTCAATAAAATGGAAAGACAGAAAATTTTAGAGTTTGAATAAAGGAAAATGGAACCTTGTTTTGAGAGTAAAAGAAGATAAATTTTTAGCATAAGTGTATGTTCCGATTACATCAAAAATCCATAATGTAAAACCTGCCCCGCCGGTTATTCCAAATGTATTAACTTTTGATTCCAGGCCGGGATTTTGGAAATCCGGCTGAATTTTTCTGGTAACCTGATAATTTCTGATTTCCAGCGTAAGAAACGGTATTGTAAACTTAGATTTTAAATATTTATTGATTATGAAATCAACAGAAATACCGTAAGATAAAATTTCAGTTTCCATAACATCCAGTCGATTAACTGTTTTAAATTCATCATCTCCATTATTCTTTTGATATTGTACTGTTGCACCTATTATGAAAGGATATAAACTACTCATTGCAAATTCAAGTCTACCTCCGAAAACAAAACCGCTTTTTGAATTTTTACTGAAATTACCTAAAGGAAAATCAAGACCGATTAGCGGAGAAATAAATATGCCTCCGAAGTTTTTCGAATAATCGTACAAGGTATCCGGATAATGATATTTTATATGCTTTTTTTCCAACGGCAAATAAGACATCATAATAATATCATCATTATTTTCCGGATTTTCCCAAGCGGAACAAATATTCAGCTCAACACAAAAAAATAATAAAATTACCAACAATATTTTTGTAATTATTATTTTAATATCTGTCTCCATTTTTTAATTTTATTTTTTTCTATTGTTCCTTTTTGCACAGCCAATTCAATAGTCTCATACCCCAATAACTTGTATAACTGTGTTATTATAGGGAAATCGTTTTCAAGAGCCTGTAAATGTTTTTTGACTGTTCCAATATCTCCTCTTGCAATCGGTCCTGTTAATGAATCACGAACACCAATTTTATTAATATTTTTAATGGTTGTATTAATCAGCGGGGTATAAATATCTATAAATTTATTATTTTTAGTACCGAGTTTACGGGATATCTTACTCAGAATTAAATATAAAGTTATTGTATAATTTGAAGTTAATACACAGCTTGAGTGATAAAGATATTTTTGTTCACATTTAATATTTACAATATTGGAGTTAAGTAACTTGCAGATTTTATTCAGTATTTTTTTTAGATCTTTTCCTCCTTCATATCCAAAATATATTTTTTTTATTAATTTCCCTGATTTTTCCGAAACACAATTGAAAGTTTGAATCGGATGAAATGAACCAATTTTTCCTGCGTCTGCAACCAATGATTTGAAAACATCAGAGCAATAAATACCGCTGGTATGGAAGATATACTTGTTTTTGCAATCATATTTACTCAGTTTATTTATAAGGTTCAAAAGAGATACATCACAAACAGATAAAATAATTATATTACTCTCCCTAATTATTTTCCTGTTAATATTATTTTTTATGATATCTGTCTTAAGTATTTTTTTTATTGAGTTAATGTTATTTTCTGATTTTTCAATTAAATAGATTTTTTTAAATCTGAATTTTTTCAAAGCGAGATAAAAGGAAGAGCCTACCTTTCCGATTCCGATAATGGTTAACGTCGTTTTAGAAAAATCCATAATTAATTATTTCTTTCAATTATAATAGTAACCGGACCATCATTAACCAGTGACACTTTCATCATTGCTGCAAATACTCCGGAAAAAACCTTTTCTTTTGCGTAATATTTTTTCAATTCATCCAGATACACTTCGTACAATAATTTTGCCTTGTACGGTTCTTCTGCTAATGTAAAACTTGGTCTGTTTCCACTTTTATCATTATCAGTGCATAAAGTAAACTGAGATATTACAAGAATTTCTCCGTTTACATCGTTTACACACAAGTTCATTTTCCCGTTATTATCCTGAAAAATTCTTAAATCAACAGTCTTACGGGCTAGAAGTCTTGAGAGATTTTCGTCATCTCCTTTTTTAATCCCTAAAAATACGACAATTCCCGCTGAAATTTCTGCATGACAAATATTATCGATTAAAACAGAGGCTTCAGATACTCTTTGAATAACTGCCTTCATACTTCTAATTTAAATACTCTGAACTTATTATTACAGTCTTTAAAAAAGTTATAATTTTTGAATCCATAGTACTTTACAAGAGACTCAATTTTTGCTTTAATACTCTCACCAATCTCTAAAAATAAAATAAAATTATATTGACAATCAAATAATAATTCAAAAATTTTTATGTAAAAAGATAATCCATCTTTTTTATCTGTAATAGAATACAAAGGTTCGTATCTTTTTACCTCGTCATCAAGGAATAAATACTCATCGAATGGTACGTAAGGAGGATTTGATATTATAAAATTAAAAAAATTATCTAATGATGTCAGTTTGAGAAAATCTATTTTCTCAATATCATAATTTTTTTCGTTAACATTATTATTCTTCATATTAATCTTTGCCGTTTTAATAGAATCATCAGATACATCTATTGCTTTTATGTAATATTTCTTCTGTAATTTTTCTAGTTCTTTAGCAACTGCCACTGATATGCAACCACTTCCAGTACCGACTTCATAGATTTTTATATCATCTTTACCTTTTATATCACTGAGAAATAATTCAACTATCAATTCTGTATCCTGGCGGGGTATAAAAACCTTGTCGTTTAATAAAATATCATAACCGTAAAAACATGTTTTCTCAAGAATATATTGCAGAGGTTCACTTCTTAATCTTCTCTCCAATATCCCTTCCAATTTATTAATATATTCCCTACCAAGAATTAAATCTTTATTAATGTATAAATCGAATCTTTTACAAGATAATATTCCCGATAAAATTAATTCAGCATTAAGTTTTGGGTCAGATATCTTTCCCTTTTGCAGCAGCTCTGCAGCATACTTTAAAAAATCGATTACTTTATCCTTCTCGTTTTTATCACTCTTCACTATTGTACACAATTTTACCGTTTAAAATCGTCATTAATACTTTGGTCGATAACAAAGCAGCAGGTTCAGAAGTAAAAATATCGTTTGAAATTACAACCATATCTGCATATTTTCCTTTTTCTAATGTTCCTCTGCTTTCTTCTTCAAATGCTGAAAAAGCAGCCCATTTTGAATATGATTTAAGAGCTTCATATATTGATAATTTCTGGTTTGGGCTGGGAATATCTGTTCGCATCGTATCCGGGAATTGCCTTGTGACAAGTAAATAAATGTGAACGAAAGGATTCACCGGCTGATAAGGAAAATCAGAACCGCAGGTTATCAGTCCGCATTCCTTCACAAGAAAATTCCACAATGCCAAATTTTTCAAATTCTCAGGAGATATGAATTTCGATATACTGTCCAATTCCGAAAAAGGTATTGCGGGAACCACAGAAGGAATAATTTTCAATTCCTTAATTTTACTTATTTCTTCAGGTCGTGTAAACTGTATATATTCAAAAACTGTCCTATGTTCATTAATATTTTTTTCTTTCAATACTTTTTCTATGACAGCAATAACATTCCTGACTGCTTTATCTCCAACAGTTTTTATTCTTACCTGAAAACGCTTTTCCAGACAATCACGAAAAATTTTCTCGACTTCTTCGTCGGTGGAATATTCTCCTTTTACAGTTGATTTATCTTTATACTCATCAATCATTTTTGATTCTTTAAAAATAAAAGCTCCGTCATAATCTAAGCTAACTGCCCTAATGGTTAATTTATCTTTATAATTAACTTCTATTCCCTTATTGATATACTGATAATATGCAGTATCACCTGCAGATAATACTGCATAAATACGTAACGGAAATTTATCTTCATCTATTAATTTCTTAAATATATTTATACCTTCTAAACCAACAGTACGGTCTTGTACACAGGTCACTCCGTTTTTAATCATTTCATTTGCTCCCAATTCTACAGCTCGTAACATATCTTCTTTTGAAGGTTCTTTTGGAATTTTTTCTTTTATTAAATTTGTTGCCGATTCAAAGAATCTGCCCGTCAACTCCCCTTTTTCGTCAATTTCAATTTCTCCACCGGACGGAACTTTTGTATTTTTATCTATTTTTAGTGTGTTTAAAGCTTTCGAATTACATATTACAACCGGTAAGAAATAGCTCACAATGTAAATATTATGATTCGGTGCAACAGAATCGAGAAAATACCTGTCAATTTTATTTAAATCACTCGCATTGAAGTTTTGCTCGATAAAATAAAATCCGCTTATCCAGCTACCTTCATTTGAAATTTTAATTTTTTGTTTAAAAATAGTGTTTATATCCGCTAAATTTTTTGCTGCTCTTAAATCTGCAACGAATGAATAATTCTGTGAAAATTCGATAAGTGAACCTTCGCAATCAATTAAACCGGGTATTACCGTATTGCCTTCCAAATCAATTGTGTTTGGAATTTTATATTTGTCTAACAGTTCTTCTGATTTTCCAATATCCATTACTTTACCATCTCTGACAGCAACTGCTTCTGCAACAGTGTTATTATCATCCAGTGTATAAATCTTCCCGTTAATATAAATGATATCCGGAACTTTCGAACAGGATAAAAAACAAATACTTACAGTAATGAATAAAAGAATATTTATAATTATTTTTACTTTCATTTAGTTATAATATTTATTTAATAAACTTATTTAACATAATAAAATATCTATTTTTTTTAAATGCAAATTAATATCTTTTATAGGAATAAAATTATATTGAAAAATCAATTTCTTATATATATCTTTATAAAATTTAAATAATTATGAAAAAGAACTTTGCAATTAAAAAACTTTATTACTCAATCAGTGAAGTAAGTAAAATCACTGATTTAGAGCAGCATGTTTTGAGATATTGGGAAACAGAGTTCGAACAGTTGAAACCTGCAAAGAATTTGGCAGGTAACAGAATATACACAAATAATGATATAAAATTTATACTACTTATAAAAAAATTATTAAGAGACGAAAAATACACAATTAAAGGTGCAAAAAAGCTTCTCAAAACCATGAATCTTAAAACTGAAATTGGTGAGCATGGAAAAGCAGACAGAGACCGCAGAGCTTCAGAGAATGCTTTTCAAACAAAATTATCTTATGTAGATAATAATTCTGAACTTTCGTCTATAGAAACACAAGAAGGTAATTTAAAACAAGATTTAATTGAGCTTAAATCATTTTTAAACGAACTACTGAACTCATTTAAAGACGAAACATAAACATTGAAGATTGCTGTAATAGGAAGTGGTTTCGGTGGACTTGCTTCTGCTATTCGTTTACAGAATAAAGGCTACGAAACAATAATCTTAGAAAAATCAGATAAAACAGGAGGAAGAGCGTATGTATTCGAAAATAATGGGTTTAAATTCGATGCAGGTCCTACAGTAATAACAGCACCATGGCTTATAACTGAATTATTCGAATTATGCGGAAGAAAACCTACAGATTATATCAATCTTGTAAAACTCGACCCTTTTTACAGGTTATATCTGGATAATGGAAAATACTTCAACTATAACGGGTTAAAAGAAAATGTTATAGAACAGATAAGTAAATTTAATAAAAGTGATATTGAAGGGTATTACGATTTTATTTCAGTTACAGAAAAAATTTTTAATAAAGGTTTTTCTTTAATAGACAAACCGTTTAACAAGATTTCAAATCTTATTGCGATTGTACCTTCACTTTTATCATTAAAAGCATATAAATCAGTTTATAAACTTGTATCTCATTACATTAAAGATGAAGATTTAAGAAAATTTTTTACATTTCATACATTATTAATAGGAGGAAATCCTTTTACAACCACAAGCATATACACTTTAATACACCATCTTGAACAAAAATGGGGAGTGTGGTATTGCATGGGCGGGACAGGCACTCTGGTTAAATCACTTACAAAACTGTATCAAGAAATCGGAGGTAAGTTATATACAAATAATGAAGTTACAGATATCTTTATAAACTCTTTTGCAGGAAAACCGAATATAAATGCTTTAAAATGTAAAAACGGAAATATCTATGATGCAGAGGTCGTTATATGCAATTCTGACGTAGGTTATACATATAAATACTTAATTGAAAATAAATTCAGAAAAAAATTTACTGACAAAAAAATTGATAAATTTAAATACAGTATGTCATTATTTGTAATATATTTTGGTACAAAATGCAGATATGATAACATTCCACATCACTCAATAATATTCGGGAAAACATACAAGGAGTTACTGAATAAAATTTTCTGTTCTTATGAATTATCGGAAGATTTTTCTTTGTATTTACACAGACCGACAGCGACAGACAAGACAGTTGCACCACAGGGATGTGATAATTTTTATGTATTGTCACCTGTTCCAAACCAACTTTCAAAAATCAACTGGAAACAAGAAGGAGAGACATACAAAAACAGAATAATGGACTTTTTGGAAGACAGATACCTCCCTGAACTACGAAGAAATCTGATAACGGAATTTTATATTACACCCGATTATTTCGAAAAAAATTTAAATTCATATTTAGGAAGTGCTTTTTCAATAGAGCCGACTTTATTACAATCGGCATATATGAGGCCTCACAATTTAAGTGAAGACATTGAAAATTTATTCCTTGTTGGTGCAGGAACACATCCCGGGGCAGGATTGCCGGGTGTAATCAGTTCGGCAAAAATCGCAGAAAAACTTATCGAAGAAAAATATCCATTGAAAAATCAGTAAATGCAGAAAAAAAAGGAAGACTCAAGGTACAGACAATTCAACCTATTAACCGGAACAATAAAAGGACTAAAAGATAATATTATTGATTTTATTTATCCAAAAATCTGTATAGTTACCGGAGAATTACTCGAAATAAATAATTCAAATCCATATATTTCGGATAATACAGTAAATAATATACAACGGGCTTCAAGAGAAACATATCTTAAATTTACAGAAAATATTTCTGCAAATTATACATTCAGTCTTTATAATTATTATGAAGATTCAGATTCGCAGAAAATAATCCATCATTTGAAATACAAAGGTCTTAAAAAAATCGGAGTACATTTGGGAATGATGATATATGATGCTTTAATTCAAGAGAAATTTGATTTTATAAAAAAATTCGATTTAATAATTCCGGTTCCTCTTCATAAAGCTAAAGTAAGGGAAAGGGGTTATAATCAATCAGAATATATATCGAGAGGTCTTTCTGAAAAAACCGGTATTCATATTTATTGTAAATTAATATTCCGTATTAAAAATACAAAAAGCCAAACCAAATTAACAATCGAAGAAAGAGAAAAAAACGTTAAAGGTGCTTTCCGTATCAATCCGAATTATAAGAATTTTATAACAGGAAAAAAAATTATATTAGTAGATGATGTAATAACAACGGGGTCAACTGTGAAAGAAATCATCAAAGAATTGAGGAAAGACAATCCTGAGGAAATATTTTTTGTTTCGGCCTGCATAGCCGCATCAGACCTTTAATAAAAGGAGATTTTCAATCAGAATATCAATATCATTTTCGTTGTTAAAAATGTGAGGTGAAAGTCTAAGAAAATTTTCTCTGAGAGCAATATGTATTTTTTTTTCGTCGAGTTTTTTTTGAATAAATTCGTTTTTATTTTTGTCAGAATGAGAAAAAATCAGAATGTTAGACCTGTGGACAGGGTTTAAATCCGATTCAATAATAAAGTCAGTGTTCTTAATCCCTTCTATGAAGATATCCAGTAATCCTAAAATATGATTATAAATATTAACAACACCAAGTTTTAAAAAAAGGTCAAGAGAACTTTCCAAAGCAATCATACCCAAATGATTTGCAGCAGAATTTTCATACGCTCCCCCGTCTTTTCTGAAATTAAGATTATAATTGAGAAAATTTTTAAAATCGAATTCAACATTTGTTGTACCCGCATAAGTGGGAAAAATTTTGTTTTTTACAGAGGGTGAGATATAGGCAAAACCAATTCCTGAAGGAGACTGAAGCCATTTTTGAGCACCCGAAGAAACAAAATCGACATCAGTTTCTTTGATACTAAACGGACAAATACCCATACTTTGAATCGCATCTACCATTAACATACAATTATAACTACGGCACAGACCGGATATTTTTTTTAAATCGTTTCTGAATCCAAGAAAACCAACGGAACTAACAGTAAGAACTTTAACATTATTGTTTCTCAAAACATTTTCTATATCAGATATATTGACTTTTCCATTATTTGAAGGTATTCGAATATTTTTAACACCTCTTAATTTTTCCTGATTCATCCATGTATAAACAATTGCAGGAAATTCTGTATCGGGATAAGCAACACATTCCCCTTCAATAAATTGCAAACCATTTGCAAAAATATTCATACCATGAGTTGTACACACTGTAATAATAACATCTTTCAAATTACATTCGATTAGATTTGCAATTTTAGATTTTAGTCTGTTTTCAATGTCATATCTTAATTTACCCAGATCAACATTAGTGTAAGTAAAATCATTTATAAATTTATTCATTCTATTTACGGTAACAATCGAAAACTGGGAATAATGAGCAGAATCGAGATAAACACAATTTTTTGTAACAGGAAAAATATTTCTTACATCTTTAATATTTTCAATATTTTTATAATCGCAGACACTATCCATTGTTATTTTTTCTTTTTTTTATCCTTTTTGGTTTTCTTTTCAGGTAAGTTTGACGGATAATATTTCTTATACTCGTTATAATAATACATAATATATTTTACATATAAATAAGGCTCTATCCAGTTATTTAATATTCCATATCTTGGTTTTTTCAAATCAGGCCATACAACAGAATGTATTGAATCATAATCTGATGATAAATACCTGAGATTTTCAGAAACATTTTCCCACACATAATAATCTTTTTCCATATATGCAGTAATCGACATAGCATCTAATACCCTACCCAGACCTGCGTTATATGCTGCAAGAGCAAACTGATATTTATCTTCGCCAACAGGTTGAAACATAGCGATAAGGTAAGCATAGTAATATATTCCGGCTATTAAATTATTTTCAGGAGTATTTGTATTCTCAAGTCTTAGTTTACTTCTTAATTCACTTCCGGTTCCGGGCATCAACTGCATAAAACCAAAAGCACCTGACCGAGAAACTGCTTCAGGATTAAAATAAGATTCCTGTCTAACCATGGCGAGAATAAGCCTCCAATCCAGTTTATAATAGTCACATTCCTGTTTTACCAGTTCACTAAACTTATTTACAAATTCATCCTCGTTACCTTTTATGAAAGTGGGATCAGGATATAAGAAATCTCTTGACACATTTTCAAAATCAGATTTTCCTTTCCCGACAGAAGGATGGTAAAAACTAATATTTGTCGTAAAAATATCCAGTAATTTATTCCAGTTGAGTACCAGATTTTCCAGATATCTCTTATTAACATAAGAATTCTTACTAATAACATCTTTAATATTAATATCTTTAGCCACATTGAAATCGCCGGGTGTGATCACATCTGTTTCCACACCTTCTCCTGATTGCTCTGATATATTAATTTGGCTATCGTAATTAAAAAGCCATATTAACAGGAGAAACAATATTATGAAGAAAGAAAAAATAAGTAATATTTTTCTGTAATTGTTCAAAGCAACAAAGCAATTAGCACTATAAAGTTATAAAAACATAAATACAAATACAGTTCAAAACAATAAGGGTAAAGAGAACTTTACCTGAGAAAAAATTATTACCGGAAACCTCATCATTATTTATATAATTATAAATTATTGATATTACAGTATATTTATACAATCTATGAATACTACACAGAATAAAATGAATACAAATTATTTTGAAATGAATTTAAATAAAATTAAACCATTTGTATTTTAATAATGTCTAACAAAATAGAAAACGTTTAATGCGAGAACCGATAAATATCGAGACGGACGATAACAAATTGATAGATGCATTTATAGAGGGAAACGAAAATGCTTTTAATTATATCGTTTTAAAATATCAAAAAAAAGTTTACCGTATTATAAGAAGAATAGTTTTAAACCATGATGACACTAACGACATATTGCAGGAAGTTTTCATAAAATTATACAATTCAATGAGTGAATACAGACGGGAATCGAGACTTTTTACATACTTATACAGAATTGCCGTGAATCATTCTTTAAATCACATTAGAAAAGCAAAAAAAAATAAAGCTTGCATTGTTCAAATTAATGATGATATTCATGATTTATCATCAACAAATCCGGGAATAGAAGAAGAACTCGAAAAAAAAGAAAAAATAAAAATTGTCGAAAAAGCATTAAAGAGTCTTCCCGAAAAACAGCGTCTCGTATTCATTTTGAGATTTTACGATAATCTAAGTTATGAAGAGATCGGTGAAATATTGAATATTTCTAAAGGCGGTTTAAAGGCAAATTATTTTCATGCTGTAAAAAAAATACAAAAAATAATAACAGATGAAAGACAATAATAAAAATGAATTAATTACATACTTACCAGATTTTATAACCGGTAAATTAGACGATAAGGAAATCGAATCTGTAATAAGGGAAGAAATCGAAAAAAATGAATTTTTCAAAAGAGAATACATTAAAATAAAAGAGACATTGGGCTATATTAACTCTACAGAATATGAATTAGCACCCCCTAACGGATATTTCAACAATTTATTACCAGAAATAAGAAAAAGAATTATAAATGACAGAATATCCATAACAGATAAATTATTTAATTATAAAAGATTATGGAAATTTGCCATCCCCGTTATTGTTATTGTTCTGATATTCATTGTAATAATATTTTCCCAAAAGTCAAAAGATAATTTAAATTTAATAACAACCACAGACACTTTTTTAATCAAAAATAAAATGAGTTTTAATGTTGATACAAATACTGTAAAAACACAAACAAGTATAGAGAATAAAAAGGAAAGTGAAAAAGAATACAGAAAAGAAACAGAAAAGTCAACTACAAAGAATAAATATTACACAATACAAAAAAGCAGAAACAAAGCAGAAACATTTATACACAGCAACGATGATTTCTATAATAATGAAGACATTTTCGATGAAATAGTAATACTTGATATATTTAACGACACTGATATTGAACAAGAATTTTCAGAAATGGATATTCAAGAACAAAACATTATTCTTGACAATTTGAGAAAATTAAAATTAAATTAAGGAGAAAATAATGAAAAACAAATTATTATTAATACTGTTTACCTTTTCGTTGACTATAGCATTAGCTTTAAACCTGTATGCACAGGATAACAAGCAGACAAAGAAAGATTCATTAATGAAGATATACAAGGAAAAATATATCGACTATGTAAACGTTGATGATAAAACAGCTGAAACATTTGTAGAACTTTTCAGAACAAACAGAGCCTCAATACACGAAATAAAAAAGAAGATAAAAGATACAGAAAAATATATTTTAAATAATCCCGAATCCAGTGATATAAACTCAAAATTAGACGAACTTGTTGAACTCGACAAACAGATTTATGAGCTGAGGAAAAATTACATTGATAGTCTCAAAAAAATAATGTCACCTTCTCAGGTTGCATTATCGTTGAAATTTCAAAAAGAATTCCATGATAAATTTTCTAAAGAGGTGAAAGAAAAAAGGAAAAATAAGAAGAAAAACAAATAAATGACCTATTCATAAAGACAAACAGAATAACCATATTTATAACATCTAACATTTCCTTCTCTCTAAGTTTAAAAACCGATTTACACATATATTTATTATTTCTAAAAGCTTTGGAATATAAAATAATCTCAACAGTACAGACCCTTCCTTTTTCATCCATAAATTAAAATTTTGACTTTTAATATTATAAAATCTATAATATCTTTTATAAAATATTCATCATGAGAACTGCAATTTGTCAACTAAATATTATTCAGGGAAACAAAGAAAGGAATCTGTTGAAATGCGAAAAATACATAAAAGATGCCTCAGATAAATGTGCTGATGTTATAATCTTTCCGGAGATGACTCTAACAGGATTTTCTATGGAAGCAGCAAAAATATCCGAGTACAAATATGGTTTTACAACCAAGAATTTTTCAAGGTTCGGTAAAAAATACAGAATTAACATAATATTTGGATTTGCAAGAAAGTATAGAGGCAGTTATTATAACTCGCTGGTTGTAATTAATAAAAAAGGCAAGGTTATAAATATGTATGACAAAATACATCCATTTTCGTATTACGATGAGGACCTTCATTACAACAGCGGAAGTAAGGTAAAAAAATTTACACTTGATAGTACAGAGGCAACGTCTTTTATCTGTTATGATTTAAGATTTCCGGAAATTTTCATTGAAATTTCGAATCATGTAAAGATATATTTCATTATTGCAAACTGGCCGGAACACAGAATTGAACATTGGAAATTGCTTTTACGTGCAAGAGCAACAGATAATTTATCTTATATAATTGGAGTAAACCGAACCGGAAGCGACGGCAGATTAAGATATCCGGGTGAATCAATGATAGTCAATCCATTCGGAGAAATAATATATAAAGCTCCTAAATTCAAAGAAATTATGAGTATCAAGGAAATAGATATTTCTGATACCGTCAGAATCAGAGAAAAATTCGGTTTTTTAAAAGACAGAAAGAAATTCAAAACATACACGAAATAAAAATGAGTATAGAACTTTATTACGAAAAATTCAGGCAAAACACGATAGGATACTATCAAAATTTCGATACACCTTACGGAACGCAAAGAATGATTTATGCCGATTGGGTTGCAAGCGGCAGATTATATAGACCAATTGAACAGATAATAGCAGAAACACTCGGACCTTATATTGGCAACACACACACAGAAACTTCCGAGACCGGAACATTAATGACAAAGGCATATCATCATGCACATAATAAAATTAAACAACATACAGGAGCCGACAGAAACGATGTTATAATAACAGCAGGTGCAGGAATGACTACGGTCATAAACAAATTTCAAAGGATGTTAGGTCTGAAAATATGCGGAAACTTATTCAAAGGGAAATGCATATATGACAGAGAAAGACCCGTAATATTTATCACACATATGGAACATCATTCCAATCATACTTCCTGGTATGAAACAATAGGAGACATTGTTATATTAAAACCGGATGAAAATTTAACGATAGATTTAAACCATCTTGAGTATGAGCTAAAAAAATATAAAAACCGCAAAGTTAAAATAGGTTCATTTACAGCTTGTTCAAACGTAACCGGTATTCAAACACCTTATCATCAAATGGCCGAATTAATGCATAAATACGGAGGTAAATGTTTCATTGATTTCGCTGCTTCAGCGCCATATGTAGATATTAATATGCATCCGGCAAAACAGGAACAAAAGCTTGATGCCATTTTATTTTCACCACACAAATTTTTAGGGGGTCCCGGAACATCCGGAGTATTAATATTCGATTCAGCACTTTACAATAACAAATCTCCCGACCAACCGGGCGGCGGAACTATTGACTGGACAAATCCATGGGGAGGATACAAATACATAGACGACATAGAATTGCGAGAAGACGGAGGAACTCCGGGATTTTTACAGGCAATCAAAGCAGCACTTTGTATAGAATTAAAAGAACAATTGGACACTTCAAAAATGAAAATCAGGGAGGAAGAACTTATCGAAATTGCTTTCAAAGAATTATCGAACATCGAAGGTTTGCATATACTTGCAGACAACGTTACAGACCGGCTCGGAATAATTTCATTTTATTCAGACTGTATACATTACAATCTAATAGTCAGATTATTAAATGACAGGTACGGAGTTCAGGTAAGAGGAGGATGTGCCTGTGCAGGTACTTACGGACATTTCCTTTTAAACGTTGATTATGAACACAGTAAAATGATTACTGACAGGATTAATTTCGGTGATTTATCCCTCAAGCCGGGATGGATTCGATTATCACTTCATCCGATTATAACAAATGACGAACTATTATATATTACTGAAGCAATAAGAGAAATAACAAAGAATCATAAAAAATGGTCGGAAGATTATACATATAACAAAAACACAAATGAATTCAGACATATCAAAGAAAGTGATGAAAAAGACAGACGGGTCTTAGAATGGTTCAGAAAATTATATCTGTAAATTTCAAACAAATCTTCCGTAAATCTCCTTTATAAGGTTGTTTTTAACCTTATCCTATAATAAAAATCATAGAGTTGGTATATAAGCTTATTCATTGATAAATTAGCAATTATTTTATAAATTGTATGTTTAATATATTTTTAAAATGTATAATAATCTGCCTGAAAATATCAGTTTACCCGAGCTTGAAAAAGATGTTTTAGATTACTGGAAATGGTACTCAATTTTTGAAAAAAGCATAAAAAGTAAAGCAATTAACAAAGCATATACATTTTATGAAGGACCTCCAACGGCAAACGGTCTTCCCGGTATTCATCATGTTATTTCAAGAGCAGTTAAGGACCAGATTTGCAGATACAAAACAATGCAAGGGTATCAAGTACACAGGAAAGCGGGTTGGGATACTCACGGTTTACCCGTAGAGGTTGAAGTAGAAAAAGAACTTGGTATTAAATCAAAAGATGAGATAATTAAATTCGGTGCAACAGAGTTTAACAATGCCTGCAAAAAGTCAATTTTCAAATACCTTAAACAGTGGGAAATTCTAACAGAAAGAATGGGATACTGGATAAACCTCGACGATGCATATATCACATTTCATAATGAATACATTGAATCGGTATGGTGGGCGCTAAAAAGATTTTATAATGCAGGATTAATTTACAAAGGATTTAAAATACAACCGTTTTGTCCGGTTTGCGAGTCACCTCTGTCCTCACATGAAGTAGCACAGGGATACACCGAAATTACAGAACCATCGATATACATCAAACTGAAAATTAACACAGTTGAACTTAAAGATTGGGAATTTTTAGTATGGACAACAACTCCATGGACATTGCCCTCAAATGTAGCCCTGTCTGTTAATCCCGAAGAAACATACGTAAAAATAATTACAAGCGAAGGACATAAATTAATTCTCGCCGAACCGCGATTATCAGTTTTAAAAGGAGAATATGAAATCACAGAGCGAATCAAAGGAAAAGCACTGGAATATGTTGAATATCGACCATTATTCGATTTTTTCGAGTTAGAAAAAAAATCATATTATGTAACAACAGGAGATTTTGTAACGATGGAAGATGGTACAGGTATTGTTCATATTGCTCCAGCATACGGCGAAGACGATTACAATATTGGCATAAAATATGATTTGCCGGTATTACAGGCGGTCTTAAAAAACGGATTTTTCCGCAACGACACAGGATTTATATCCGGTAAGAATTTTAAGGAAGCAGATAAATTCATAATAGACTTTTTAAAACAAACCGGAAGACTATATAAGAAAGAACAATACACCCACTCTTATCCTCACTGCTGGAGACACAAAGTACCTTTAATGTATTACGCAACAAATTCGTGGTTTATAGAAACCACGAAATATAAAGAAAGGATGATTGAACTCAACAATCAAATAAACTGGAATCCTGCTGAAATAGGGACTGGCAGGTTCGGAAACTGGCTCGAAGAGAACAAAGATTGGGCATTATCAAGAGACAGATTCTGGGGTACTCCCCTGCCAATTTGGTATTATACAGACGAAAACGGTGATGAACATTATGAATGCATAGGAAGCATCGAGGAACTGAAAAATAAAGCAGTTAATTATGACGAAACCTACCCCGGAAATTTAGATTTGCATAAGCCATATATAGACAATTTAATCCTGATTTCCAAAAACGGAAAACCTATGAAAAGAGTAAGCGAAGTAATAGATTGCTGGTTCGACAGCGGTTCGATGCCCTTTGCACAATATCATTATCCGTTCGAAAATGCCGAGGAATTCGAGAACAATTATCCCGCTGATTTCATAGCCGAGGGAATAGACCAGACAAGAGGATGGTTTTACTCCATGCATGCAATAGGTACATTTTTATTCGATAAGCCGGCATATAAAAATCTGATTGTAAACGGTCTGATACTCGACAAAAACGGAAAAAAGATGAGTAAATCACTGGGGAACGCAGTTAATCCATTTGAAATCATGGATAAGTACGGGGCAGATATATTGAGGTGGTATCTAATAGCATCATCACCGATGGGAAAATCAAAATTATTCAATGAAGAAGATTTAAAAGATATTAAAAATAAATTTTTTGATACTCTAATAAATACATACAGATTTTTTGTTATTTATTCAAATTTAACGAATTTTGAATATTCGAAAGATAAATTTGTACCGGTTAGTGAAAGACAGGAAATAGACAAATGGATTATTTCAAAGATGAACAGCCTGAAAAAAAATTATTACAGTTTAATGGACAATTATGATATAACAAAAGGTACGAGGATCATCTCCGATTTTACAATTGACGAACTTTCAAACTGGTACGTAAGGCGAAACCGAAGGCGGTTCCGGAATCCCGAAAACGAAAAAGACAGATTATCAGCTTACCAAACACTTTACGAAGTGATAATGGAAGTGCTTAAAATGTTAGCAACAGTATCCCCATTCATCTCGGAAAAATTATATCACGAATTAAAGGGGCAGTGCGAATCCATACACCTCGATGAATTTACGGAATACAAAGAGCAGGAGATAGATACAGAACTCGAAAACAGAATGTTACTGGCACAAAGAATTGTTTACATTATAAGGTCAATCAGAGTAAAACATAATTTAAAAGTCAGACAACCATTACGACAAATACTAATTCCAATATTAAGTAACGATATAAAAGAAAAAATATCCAGTGTAAAGGACATAATACTTGACGAAATAAACGTAAAAGCACTGAACTTAATAGAAAGCGATTCGGAAATAATAAGGAAAAGGGCAAAACCAAACTTCAAATCGATAGGTCCAAAATTCGGAAAAGAAGTAAAAAAAGTACAGAATATAATAAATTCATTCTCAAATTATGAGATTGACATTTTAGAAAAAAATAATGAAATTTCGTATGAAGAGATTGTTATTAAGCGAGAAGATGTAGAAATTTACACAGAAAATATAGAAGGATGGATTGTAGAATCCGATTATGGTTTAACAGTGGCGCTCGACACAAATTTAGACAAAGAACTAATAGAGGAAGGAATTTTAAGAGAATTTACAAACAGGGTACAGAATTACAGGAAAACAAATAACTTTGAAGTAAACGATAAAATTATTATATTAGTAAAGGCAACAGACAAAATATACGATACAATAAACAATAATTTCGAATATTTGGCAAAAGAAGTTTTATGCAAAGAGATAAAGCGGAAAGAACAATTAGATAAAGATGCAATTAAGACAAACATATCAGGAGAAGAATGTGAAATTTTAATAAAAAAAATCAAATAATAATAAATTTTCTCTGGAGGTTAAAGTGAAATTGAAAAAGACAAAAACAAAAAAGAAGAATACGGGAAGAATTCTGAAAGAACGTACAAAACAAAAGAAATTAATAAAAAAGTCACAAGCAAAGAAAATCATAAACAAGAAAAAGCCTAAAGTCACTTCAAAAATTGTTCCCAGGACTTCTATAAAACCCTCTCAGCAAAAGAAGAAAAAGACTAAATATACAACAGCCGAACTAAAGCATTTCAAAGATATTCTGTTAAAAGAACGAGATGCAATTATAGCAAGTGCCAGAGCCAATATGCAATCTTTAGTAGATGACGAATCGGGAGAATATGTCGGTGATAATCTGACTTATGCATCACACATGGCAGAGCAAGGTACAGATGAAATGGAAAGAGAAAAAAATTATTTATTCGTACAGAGAGACGAAAAATATCTTGGATATATACAACAAGCTTTAGCCAGGATAGATCAGGGAACATACGGGATATGTATAGATTGCATTGAAGAACCAAAGAACTTATGCGATACATGCCCTTTAATTCCGAAAGAGAGACTCGAACTTGTACCAATAACACAGCATTGTATTGAATGTAAAAAATTAAGAGGATAAGAATCAATTTTGCGTGTTTTATTCATTTCACTCACAGTACTTGTAGTTGACCAGATAACAAAACTAATTGTTAAATGCGGGTTATCACTTCCATTTCTCGGAATAGAAATAAAACCGATGGTTTACGGAACAAGTATTAGATTGATCGGAAATCTTCTAAAATTCACTTACATAGAAAATCCGGGAATGGCATTCGGGATAGAGCTTGGAGGTAAACTTAGCTTATCAATATTTACTTTAATAGCAACCCTATTAATAATTTACTTCATTTATAAGAACAGGAAAGAAAGTTTACTTTTAAGAGCCGCACTTGCAATAATACTGGGTGGTGCTCTTGGAAATTTAGTTGACAGGATATTTTATAGCGTTATTTTTAACTACGCACCACTATTCTACGGAAAAGTAGTTGATTTTATACATATAGACATTCCCGATGTTACAGTTTTTGGAAAGACATTTTACAGCTGGCCGATTCTGAATATTGCCGATTTAGCTGTAACAACGGGTTTTATTATGATTTTATTCGGATATAAAAAAATATTTATTAAGTCTAAAGAAATCGATTTAAAGGAAAAAATTGAATCCGAAAATATTTCAGAAAATCATACAAATTAATAATAGCATAAAAAAAGATATCATTTCCGAATGAAATGATATCTTTTAAATTTTTTTATTAATATATTTTATCTTCCTACCTGATCCAATTTTTCCTTCTTAGCCATCAATTGTTCTTTAGTTTCCTGTTTATCGGGATCCATCACGATTGCTTCGGTCGGGCAAGCCGGGATGCATTGAGGTTCATCAAAAAATCCGACGCATTCCGTACATTTTTCCGGTGCAATATAGGTATGAGTATCATTAAGGGATGGATATTCCACACCGCCCATAACCCATGGTTTATCGGCTTCATAAATTGCATTATTGGGGCATTCTGCTTCACAGGCACCGCATGCAATACATTCATCATTTATTAATACAGCCATATTTATGATTTAATTAATTAAAAGGTTATATTCAAAATTAAGTGAAAAATATTTATTTATGTAGGGAAAAAATCGTCCATAAAGAGAATTATTTTTATTTTTCTTTTGTTTATTAATATTGTTAACTTAATAGTTTAATGATTAAAAAATTAATGTTATAAATGCTGAAAGTTTTAACCAAAATATTTCCCTCAAAACACGAAAAAGATGTTAAGCAGCTGATTCCTTTAGTCGATGAAATAAACAAATACTATGAAGAATATCATAACTTAACAGACGAAGAATTAAGAAATAAAACACAGGAATTCAAGAAAAGAATATCCGAATACACAGAAGAAGCAGAAAACCGAATCAAAGAATTAACCGAAAAGTTAAAAGAAGACATACAACATCAGGAAAGGATGGAAATATACGATGAACTAGATGAACTCGAAAAGACAAATTACGAAAATTTAAGTGATATACTTGATGAACTATTACCCGAAGCATTTGCAGTAGTAAAAGAAACCTGCAAACGATTAATTGGAAAAGAATGGGAAGCAGCGGGAACAAAAATCAGATGGAATATGATTCCATTCGATGTACAGTTAATGGGAGGAATAGTTCTTCATCAGGGAAAAATTGCAGAAATGGCTACTGGTGAAGGAAAAACCCTTGTAGCTACACTTCCAATATATTTAAATGCATTACCGGGAAAAGGTGTACATCTTGTTACTGTCAATGATTACTTAGCAAAAAGGGATTCAGAATGGATGGGAGAAATATTCAATTTTTTAGGTTTGACAGTCGGAGTCATATTAAATGACATGGATTCAGACGAAAGAAGAGAAATGTATAATCGTGATATCACTTATGGAACAAACAACGAGTTTGGATTCGATTATTTAAGAGATAATATGGTGGTCGACCGTGAATTACTTGTACAGAGAAAACATTTTTATGCTATAGTTGATGAAGTTGATTCGGTTTTAATAGACGAAGCGAGGACTCCATTAATAATTTCGGGATCAGTAGATGCCCCCGTTCACAAATTCGACGAACTGAATCCAAGGATAAAACGTCTTTTCGAAGAGCAGAAAAGATTGGTGAATAATATAGTAGCCGAAGCCGAGAGAATTCTGGAAAAAGAGAATCCGACGTCGGAAGAGAATCATACGGCAGGAACACTGATATTGAGGGCATATCACGGATTACCCAAACACAACAGGTTATTAAAGGTTTTATCGGAAGCACAGAATAAAAAATTGATGCAGGATACAGAATCTTATTACAACAGGGATAAAGGCAGAGAAATGCATCTTGTGGATGATGAATTATATTTTGTTATTGACGAAAAATCTCATGTTGCAGATTTAACAGAAAAAGGGAGAGAAAAACTTGCACCATCACAGACAGAAAGGGATTTTTTTACACTTCCTGATATGGGTACGGAGGTTGCAAAAATTGAAAATGATACCGCACTGACAGCAGAACAAAAGGAATTAAAAAAAGAAGAATTATACAAAATCTACGCGGAGAGAAGCGACAGGCTTCACGCCGTGCAGCAATTACTGAGAGCATATTCGTTGTATGAAAAAGATGTTCAGTATGTAATACAGGACGATAAAGTAATGATTGTAGATGAGTTCACCGGGAGGATATTACCGGGAAGGCGATATTCCGAAGGATTACATCAGGCAATAGAAGCCAAGGAAGGTGTAAAAGTAGAAAAAGATACTCAGACATTAGCGACAATCACATTACAAAATTATTTCCGACTTTACAAGAAACTTGCCGGTATGACAGGTACTGCAGAAACGGAAGCATCAGAATTTTTCGATATTTACAAACTCGATGTAGTAGTGATACCAACAAACGTAGAATGCATAAGAGAAGACAACAACGATAAAATTTACAGAACAAAGCGCGAAAAATACAATGCTGTTATTGATGAAATCATAAAGATGAAGGAAATAAGACGTCCAGCATTAGTAGGAACAACAAGTGTAGAAGTGTCTGAAACAATATCAAGACTGTTGAAGCGCAGAGCAATACCTCATGAAGTTCTAAATGCGAAGCATCATCAAAGGGAAGCACAGATAATAGCAAATGCGGGGCTACCGGGAGCTGTGACAATTGCAACAAATATGGCAGGACGCGGAACGGATATAAAACTCGGACCCGGTGTAGCCGAAGCAGGAGGACTGCATATAATCGGAACGGAAAGACACGAAGCGAGAAGAATAGACAGACAGTTAAGAGGACGTTCGGGGCGTCAGGGTGACCCCGGCTCATCTAATTTCTTTTTATCGCTGGAGGATGATTTGATGAGACTCTTTGCAGGCGAAAGAGTGGCTTCAATTATGCAAAGATTTAAAATAGAAGAAGGACAGGCAATCGAGCACAGATTAATAACTAACTCGGTTGAACGTGCTCAAAGAAAAGTTGAGGAAAACAATTACGCAATAAGAAAAAGACTGCTCGAATACGATAACGTAATGAACCAGCAGAGAGAGATTGTTTATAATAAGAGAAGACAGGCATTAATGGGAGAACGTCTTAAAGACCAGATTTACGAAATGATAGATGTTGTATCGGATAAGATAGTAGACGAACATTTTCCCGAAGCTGATTTAAAAGGTTTACAGGATTCAGTTACAAGAACATTTTTATTAAAAATAGACATTACTCCGGAAAAATTTCAGTCATTAGGAGAAGTTGGTTTAAAAGAACTGATTAAAAAAGAGGCAAAAGAATTTTACGAAAGAAAAGAGAAAAGATACGGTTCGGACTTAATGAGCAGAGCAGAGAGATATGCTTATTTAACGGTCATAGACGAAAAATGGAAAGAGCATTTAAGAGAAATGGATAATTTAAAGGAAGGAATAAATTTCAGGGCATACGGGCAAAAAGACCCTTTGATTGAGTATAAAATGGACGGTTTCAGGATGTTCGAGGAGACACTTGAATCGATTAATACTGAAACTGTAAACTTCCTTTTCAAATTTACTGTACAAAAAGTTGAGGAAGATTCAGTCCGGAGACCTCGTCAGATAAGTCAATCCCGCATGAGTGCAAGTCACGAATCAGCGGACGGATTAGGTTATGCGGGCAATCTTCAGCCGAAACAGAGCGAAGCGGCTACAGCGGGAAAACAGAAACCTGTAAAAGTCGGGCAAAAAGTAGGCAGGAACGAAAAATGTCCCTGCGGGAGCGGGAA
Source organism: Ignavibacteria bacterium (assembly GCA_016873795.1). GTDB lineage: Bacteria > Bacteroidota > Ignavibacteria > Tepidaquicellales > Tepidaquicellaceae > VGWA01. Next base: position 1,275 of record VGWA01000017.1, on the reverse strand, counting down.
AAAATTCAAACATTGCCACGGAAGAGAATGATAATATAAATATCAACTCAATATTATAAATTCTTCATTAAGATTATTAATCCTGAATAGTAAAATAATTATTTTATCAACATCATACTTTTAACTGCAGTAAAATCAACTGCTTTTATTCTGCAAAAATATATACCGCTTGGAAGTCCTTCAGCATTCCATTCGGTCTGATATGTCCCAGCTTCCATACTTCCATTTACTAATGTCTTTACTTCCCTTCCTATTATATCATAAATTTTTATTGTAATATAATTTTCCTTTTTCAATTGATATTTGATTATTGTCGAAGAGTTAAATGGATTCGGATAATTCTGGTATAACTGATTTTGAACAGGTACTAAATTACTAATTTGTTTTACAAATACAATCTCAGAGATTGGTCTTCTCCATACTCCGAATCCCATGCATCCGGCAAATAAATAATCTCCAACAATCCAAAGTGCTCTAACATCTTTGCCTTTCAGTTCTTCTCCTTTGCAAATCCAGTTTTGTCCTAAATCTTTAGATATAAAAAGCCCATCTTTAAAATTACTCGCTATCAATGTTGAATCTTTTTTTGAAAATGCAAATACAACAGAGTCTGAAATTTGCTTATTTCTTTTCTGCCAATTAATACCATTATTCGTAGTTATATAAACACCACCGTGCCATACATTTCCTAAGAATACATTATCACCTAATGTTGTCAATGCTCTTGCATACAAAAAACAGGGATTAGGCAGACCGTAGTTTATTTCTATCCAATTATCACCACTGTTCGATGATAAGTACATACCTTCAGTATCTGTTCCGACGAATATCAGATTTTCTTTTTTGGTTATTGCTCTTATATCAGCTGTTTCCAAACCTTTTAAATTCCAGTTCAGACCGTTATTAGTTGTCAGATATATCCCTCTATAAAATGTTCCGGCATATACAGTTTCGTTATCCGGGTATAATGAAAGAGTATATTTAATGTTCAATGTTGATTCCCAGTTAAGCCCGTAATCCGTACTTCTATAAATATCATAAGCTTCTCCTGTAAACAGATTTGTTCCTTTGGCTATTACAGGTCTCACAAATATTGTTTTCAACCCATTATTTCTTAGTTCCCAGGATTCTCCAAAATCCGAAGACATAAAAACCCCATAACCGTCCGAAGCAGCAAAGATATAATTATCAATACTTGTCAATCCCCATATATCAATAGCATTTAATCCGTAATCGGATTTCTCAAAATCCAATCCTTCATTTGTACTTTTATAC
>VGWA01000016.1 GCA_016873795.1 Ignavibacteria bacterium | reverse complement strand
TAATAAAAATTACAATCAAAAATTTAATGTTTGTGTTTTTTGTTCTCATAATTTTCATTTTTTTAATTAATAATTGTAAATATAAATATTTCAATTTAAAAAATCTATTGATATGTCAATGGATTTTACACTATGAGTCAATGCTCCTAAGGATATGTAATTTATACCGAAAATATCGGTGTATTTCGATATATTTTTAGAATTTATACCTCCCGATATCTCTATTTTAAATTTTCCGTTTATTAAATCAACGGCTTTTGTAATATCCGAAATCTTAAAATTATCAAGCATTACAACATCTACGGTTTTTACGGGAAAATTGCAGACTTCTTTCAACTCATTTAAATTCTTGACTTCGAGTTCAATTTTTAAATTTGTTTTTAGTTTAATTCTTTTCAATTTTTTCATAGTATTAAGAATTCCTCCGTTAGCTTCAATATGATTATCTTTCACCAATACCATATCATATAATCCAAATCTATGGTTAAGACCTCCACCGATTCTCACGGCAAGTTTTTCGAACAACCTGAAGTTAGGCGTTGTTTTTCTCGTATCCAGAATTTTAATTTTTGAATTATTTAATTTTTTTACCAATTCTCGCGTATATGTTGCTATTCCGCACATTCTTTGTAAAATATTAAGTGATAATCTTTCAGCCTTTAATATACTTCTTGTATTTCCTTCAATTTCCGCAATTATACCTTTTTCCGCAAAATCACCATCCTGAACTTTAAAATTAATCTTAATTGCAGGGTCAACTTTATCATACACCATCTTAAAAATTCTTAATCCTGCAATTATTGCTTTCTCTTTTAAGACTAATATTCCTCTTGTCTTTTTTTCTTCCGGAATTAAATATTCCGAAGTAACATCTCCGCTACCAATATCTTCTTTGAGTGCAAATAAAATCAGTTTTTGAGCTGTTTCAAAATCGAAATATTTATAATAATTACTTTTTCTCATTATTAAATAAATTTTCTTAAACAAACTATAAAATCTTCAGGTGGTTTTACAGGTTTTATCTTCTGCATATTTACAAATGAATGTACGGTATACCCGGTTACTATTTTTTTTTCATCACATGTAATTTCATACTCAAGTTTAAATCTCACTGCAGGTATATCATTAATAATTGTCTTTATTTTAATTAAATCATCATACCTTGCATAATTATGATACTTGCAACTAACTTCTATTACGGGAAGTGCATAATTTTTTTCTTCGAGTTTTGAATAAGGATATCCTATTTTTTTTAGTATATCGTTTCTGCCAGCTTCGAAAAATTCAAGGTATTTTGAGTAATAGACTACTCCCATTTTATCAGTATGCGCATACAATATGTTATAAAATATTTCCGATGTAATCATATCTAAAAAATTTTTCCTGGATTCAAAATATTATTCGGGTCAAATATTTTTTTTATTTTTTTCATTAATTCAATTTCAGTATTATTCAAGGCAATACCTAAAAATTTTTTTTGCGTTAAACCAATTCCATGCTCGCCTGAAATTGTCCCTCCTAAAGCAACTGTTAATTTCAAAATTTCTTCTGTTACTTTATCCAATGCATTCCTCCATACATCATCTTCCAAATTATCTTTCAAAATATTAACATGTAAATTCCCGTCTCCTGCATGTCCGTAGCAGACTACTCTGATATTATAATTTTTTGTAATTTCTTTCACACCTCTCAATAAATCCGATATTTTATTTCTTATAACCACAGCATCAATTTCCTTGTAAACCGATATCGATTTTACCGCTTCACCTGTACTTCTACGCAATTCCCACAATGTTTCCATCTTATTTCTATCTTCAGCAAGTATTATTTCATAAGGATTATTTTCTTCTATAATTTCATAAATCTTTTCAATATCCTTTTCTATTGTCAGCTCATAGTTCCCGTCAAGTTCAATCAATAAATGTGCTTCAGCTTCACTATTAGGAAATTTCCTGTTTAAGTGATTTTCTGCTGCTTTAATAGCATTTCTTTCCATAAATTCAAGAGCTGAGGGAACAACTCCCGATTTAAATATTTCCGAAACAACTGAAATACAATCATCAACTCTGTTGAATGCCGCTAACATTACTTTTCTGAATTTCGGCATTACCAAGACTTTGAAAGTAATTTTTGTGATTACAGCGAGTGTTCCTTCGCTACCGGTTAATAATTGAGTTAAATTATAACCTGTCACATTTTTGAGTGTTCTTGTGCCCGTATTAATTATTTCGCCTGATGGTAAAACAGCTTCGAGTGACAATACATAATCTTTAGTGACACCATATTTAAGTGCGCGCGGACCGCCCGAATTTTCTGCAATATTTCCTCCCAGCATACAACTTCCTCTCGAAGCCGGGTCGGGCGGATAAAACAGACCATTTTCTTCGAGCTTCTCCTGAAATGTCTGAGTAATTACACCAGGTTCAACTACCACCTGCAAATTATTATTATCAATTTCTAAAATTTTATTCAATTTTTCTATAGATAATGCAATACCTCCATAGTAACACAAAGCACCCCCAGATAAACCTGTTCCTCCTCCTCTCGGATAGACAGGTATTTTTAAATGATTTGATAATTTCAGAATTTCACATATTTGATGAGAATTTTGAGGTTTTACGACAACTTCAGGTGGGTAAAATAAGTTTTCCGTTTCATCCTTAGAATATGTTTCTATAGTTTCTTTATCGGTAAATACATTTTCTTCACCAATTATATTAATCAAATGGACAAGTATATCTTCATCGATGTGATTATACAAGAATCTATTAATATTTTAAAAATAAAAAGCCCCTTACACAAATAAGGGGCTTTTGAATAAATCTATTTTACTAATATCAATTTTTTTGTATCCGAAAAACTTTTCCCGTCTGTCGAAAAATAATTAATTCTGTAAAAATACATTCCTGAGGAAAGATTTCCCGCATTAAATTCCGTTTCATAAACACCCGAGTTGTAATTTCCATTAATAAGAGTATTAACTTCTTCTCCCAGAATATTGTAAACTTTCAAAGTAACAAAACCATTTTGCGGCAGTGAAAACTTAATTTTTGTTGTTGGATTAAAAGGATTCGGATAATTCTGGCTCATGTCAAAATTATCAGGAACGGTAAATAAACTTTTAACTTCAGTAATAATTCCAGTCCAAGTTGTTGAAACTTTTATGCCGTCTATTATCAAATTAGGTGAAGACGTACTCGTACCTTGCCTAACAGAAAATCTTCCTAATTCAGTCGCGTCACTACCGCCTGCATCTGGTCCTGCTGTCGGAGTTGACGGTTCAGTACCGGGAAGAACAGGAGAAGTAAATACATACAACTTAACCGAGTCATCACCTGTTCCGCTTTCAAAACTATATTTTGCAATAAGCAAATATGTAGTATTAAGTGCGAAGGATGGTGCTGAATAGACACGGCTTGTTGCGGTTTTCCCTATTCCGAATGAAACACCACCAAGTGAATCCTTCACAAAAATTCTGCATGTATAGAAGGAAGTACTGGTTGAGGGTAGAAATGCCGCAAAATAATCACCGGTTCTCACCGTATCAAATTTTGCCATAAATGCCGCGTACAAGGTACCTTCAGTTACACCGGCAGTAAAGGGTTTGTAATAGTCCTGTCCGAAATTTCCAAGTCGCGCCGCATTTCCTATATTTGATAAAGGATAATTTGTATAAACCAAACCGGGCGACACCACATAAACAGGATAACCGCTTCCGCTATACGTTGTCCAGCCATGCATAGTTATCGAATCACCAACAGGGTAATCAAAATTCTCGGTTAAAAGACTTTGACCGAACAAGGACGTACCAAATGCAATAACTAATATTGCAATAAATATAATTTTTTTCATTTGTTTCCTCCTGTAATATTATTTAAAATTATTATTATTAAGCAAAGATAAAATAATTAAGCAATTCTTCAATTCATTAATTTAATACCAACATCTTTATTTATTAAAGATAGATAAATCCCCTTAATCTTCTGCCTTATTGAAATTTGCATTTATTATCTATATACCATTGTCATCGATTATTTCTCTATGTTGGTTCGGACTAATAGCATCTTTCACAATGAACTATTAAAAATTCGAATCACCGATTATTTAATTACCCAGGTCGAATTTCCTTTTACTAATTCATCAACATCTCCGATTCCCAATTTTTCTTTGGTATATTCGATTTGTCTCATCATATTATCCTCATAGGTAGGTCTCTCGATGTTCAAGAATACTCCAACAGGCATTGGTAAATCCTGCCTATCATAGAATTCACTTATTAAAAATGCAAGTTCTTTTGATTTTTCGTTATAAACCAGACAATCATTAATGCTGTTTTTTCCATCGTCAATATTAATGACTGTAATCTTCCAACCGTCTAATTTAATTCCTTTGTCTTTTTTATTCCCGAATACAAGCGGTTTATTATGTTCAATAAAAATCACATTCTCGTTTTTAGTTTCTTTCTCAGTAAATTCAAGAAATGCTCCATCATTGAAAATTTTACAATTTTGCATAATCTCGAGAAGCGATGTACCTCTGTGACCGTAGACTTTTAAAAGCATTTCCTGCATATGTTTCAAATCTCTATCTAACGTTCTCGCAATAAAAGTGCCTTCAGAGCCCAATGCCAGTGAAATTGGATTTACAGGATGTTCGATAGAGCCAAAAGGTGTTGTTTTAGTAATTTTACCTTCCAGTGTTGTTGGAGAAGCCTGTCCTTTTGTTAAGCCATATATTCTATTATTGAACAATAATATATTCATTCCGATATTTCTTCTCAGAGTATGGACGAAATGGTTACCGCCAATACTAAGTGCATCTCCGTCACCTGTAGCAACCCATACAGACAATTCAGGATTTGCACATTTTACACCAGATGCAATAGTAAGTGCTCTTCCGTGTATTGTATGGAAACCAAACGCATTCATATAATAAGTAAATCTGCTTGAACATCCAATCCCTGAAATAAATGCTATTTTTTCTCTTGGAAGACCGACCTGAGCCATCACTTTCTGAACCATTGCCAACACCGAATAATCGCCGCATCCCGGACACCATCTTACATCTCTGTCCGATGCATAATCTTTTGGAACAGGAAGTGGTGTTTTAGGCAGACTTGTAGTTTGATTATTTTCGTTCATTATTATTAATTTAAGTTCTTAAAATTTCTTCTATCTTGTTTTCTATTTCCATTGCTTTGAAAGGTAATCCCTTAATTTTATCAAATGTGATTGGAGATACCAGATATTCCATTTTTATTAAATTAGCAAGTTGTCCTAAATTCATCTCCGGTATCAATATGATTTCGAACTGTTTTAAAATCTGTCCTAAATTTTTCGGAAACGGATTCAGATATCTCAAATGTGTGAAGGATACTTTGATTCCTTTTTTCTGAAGATTCTCACATGCTGAAGCAATTGCTCCGAATGTGCTTCCCCATCCGAGTACCAATAACTTTCCTGATTGCACGCCATTAACTTTCAGTAAAGGTATCTCATCTGCAATTTTTTTCACTTTTTTATCTCTTATCTTAACCATCTGGTTATGATTTTCGGGATCGTAACTTATATTTCCAGTTATATTCTGCTTTTCGAGCCCGCCTATTCTGTGTTCCAGACCTTTTGTTCCGGGAATCGCCCAAGGTCTTGAAAGAAATTCATTCCTCGTATACGGAAAAAAACCTTCTCTACTTTTCTGAAAGATAACTTTAATTTCCGGAAGTTCACTTACTTTATAAATCTTCATTGGTTCGCTGCCCTGAGCAATATAACCGTCGGTCAACACTATCACAGGAGTCATATATTTTATTGCAATTCTTGCTGCTTCAATAGTAATATGAAAGCAATCTGAAGGAGATTGTGCAGCAAGAACCGGCATAGGGCATTCGCCGTTTCTTCCGAAAATTGACATAGATAAATCGCTCTGTTCTGTTTTTGTCGGTAATCCTGTAGAAGGTCCTCCTCTTTGAACATCTATAATGACCAGTGGTAATTCAGCCATCACAGCCAAGCCCATTGCTTCTGTTTTTAGTGCCATTCCAGGTCCGCTTGTAGTGGTAGCGACGAGTGCTCCGGCAAAAGAAGCACCTATTGCCGTACATATTCCGGCAATTTCATCTTCTGCCTGAAAGGTCTTCACGCCATAGTTTTTAAATTTTGAAAGGGATTGTAATATTTCCGAAGCAGGAGTAATAGGATAACTTCCGAGAAACAATTGTAAGCCTGCACGAGCGGCAGCAGCAACCAATCCCAAAGCCACTGCTTCATTCCCGTTAATATTTCTATATGTACCCTTAGGTAAGTCGGCTTTTTTTACTTCATAACGTGAAGTAAATATTTCTGTAGCTTCACCGTAATAATAGCCTGCCATTAAGACCCTTGAATTAGCTTCCACAATTTCCGGTCTTTTAGCAAATTTTTGCTCAATCCAGTTTAATGTAAAGTCCGGTGTTTTATTATAAAGCCAGTAGACGAGTCCAAGTGCAAAGAAATTTTTACATTTTTCCGCTTCTTTCATCGATAAACCTAAATCTTTCAAAACCTGCAATGTTGTTTTTGTAATAGGCAATTCATACACAGTATATCTTCCAAGCGTTCCGTCTTCAAGAGGATTTGTTTTAAATCCAGCAAGGTCAAGATTCTTCGCATCGAATGAGTCTTCGTTTACAATAATTATACCACCTTTTTTTATATCCTTTAAATTGACTTTCAATGCAGCGGGATTCATGCAGACTAAGACATCAATCTGATCTCCCGGAGTATGGATATCGTGGCTTGAAAAATGTATTTGAAAACCGCTTACACCATATAAAGAACCAGCAGGTGCACGTATATCCGCAGGATAGTCAGGAAATGTACCAACATCATAACCTGCAGCAGCAATAGATTCAGAAAACTGAGTACCGGTTAACTGCATACCGTCTCCCGAATCACCGGCAAATCTGATAGTAACGTCCTCTACCGGCATTACATCAGGTTTATTATTTTTATCGTTTAACTTATGATTTTTATTGGTTTTTTCGTCTTGCATTGTTATGTTATATTAAATTATTTACTAAATTATATAATGGAAAAAGTTAATTCAAGTTACAACTAATTCAAAAAAAAATAGCTTTCTTACAAAAAGCTATTTTTAAATAGTTTTCAAATAATTTTTTTATTTTTCGTCTACTTTCATTTCGCTTTTTTCTACCTCTTTTGGCTTTTCCCTTTCCACTTTGACATTAATTTTTGCCGTTACATCTTTATGCAATTTTACTTCAACAATGTGTTCTCCGATAGTTTTTATATGTTCACCCGTAATAATCTTACGCTTATCAATTCCTTCATAGCCTTTAGCTTCAAGCGAATCGAGTATCATTTGTGCAGTAACAGACCCATAAATCTTATTTTCATCGCTGGCTTTTACAAAAATTACTATAGTTTCTTTTTCCAGATCTTTCAATGTTTTTTTTGCAGATTCTATTTCTTTTTGTATTTTTCTGCTTTTTTGCTTTTTAACTTCCTGATAAGATTTTATATTTGAAGGAGTAGCGGCTAATGCGATACCATTTGGTATTAAATAATTTCTGGCATAACCACTTTTTACATCCTTGATATCGCCTTCATTTCCCAACAGTTCAAAATCTTTTATAAGTATTATTTTCATTTTGAATAATTTTAAATTATTAATAACAAACAGAAACATAAAGAGATGTTCCCGTCCTAATATTTGCAGTAATATTATTTTATTATTTCTGTATCTTCGGGTGAGATTAATGCATCAAAATTTTCGTCCGTGAATGTTGTAGGTTCATCCACATTGTCGTGTCCGCTATGCACCGCTAATCTTTTGTTTAAGAACTGGATTCTTCTTGCTTTAACTTCCACGATGGTTCTGCTTACACCATCTTCTGTTTTAAAACTCCGGCTTTGAAGTTCTCCGTCAACAAGCACTGCATTTCCTTTTTTCAACTTATCTTTACAGCTTTCTGCCAGTCTATTCCATGCTACAATCCCTACATAGCAAACATCTTCTTTCCATTCGTCATTTTTATCTCTAAATCTTCTATTACTGGCAATAGAAAAATTCACCACTGGGGTTCCGTTTGTCGTCTGCCTGAAAATTGGATCTTTTGTCAGATTTCCCGCAATCACAACTGCGTTAATCTCAGGCATTTTGAAATCAGCCATTTTGTTCCTCCGATATTTTGTTTATTTGTTTATTCCTAATATTTATCAAAAAACTATTCCTTTTTTTCTATATTCCCAACTTGTGCAATCTTCTCAGTAGGAATTACCGGCTGATTGCTTTCCTGAATTTTAGAAGCTTCCAGTTCTTTTTGTTCTTTCAACTGCTTCTCTTTTTTAGTCATAAATTCATCTTTCTCATTCAATTCTTTCTTACTCATATGAATATTCAGATACCTGATGATTTTTTCATCAAGTTTATAATTTCTTTCGAGTTTAGATAATACCGATGTATCCGAATAAAATTCAATACAGATATAGTATCCGTTCGTACTTTTTTTAATCTGATAAGCCAATCTTCTTCTTCCGATTTTTTCAATATTTCGAATTTCAGCATCATTTTTTTTTAAGAAATTAACATATTTTGTAATAATTTCTTCGATCTGAGCATCCTCAAGATTCCCGTCCAGTATAAAATAAGTTTCGTAATATTTTTTCATTAATTTGAACCTTTTTTAAATAAGTTTTAAATTTATAATTAATCGTAAATAAAATCAAGTTATCAAAAAAGAACAATTGTGCGGGAAGAGGGACTTGAACCCTCACGCCGACGTGGCGCCACCCCCTCAAGATGGTGCGTCTACCAGTTCCGCCATTCCCGCATAGGATAACAAAAATAAATAAAATATTTTGTAAATTAAAGTGTTAAATATACTTACTTTTAATTATTTACTCTTAACTCCTGCAATTGGCGAAACAAATTTTTTTCTTTATCCGTCAATTTTTCAGGCAATTCAATATTAATTTTCAGAAACAAATCACCATATTCTCCTGATTTTGCATATACAGGCATTCCCATTTTTTGCAGCCTTAATAATTTTCCGTTTTGAGTTCCGGAAGGAATATCAATCTTACAAATACCTTTAAAACTTTTAAACTGCACTTTGCCTCCCAGTAATGCATTAAACAAATCGATATTTAAGTCTGCATACAGATCATTACCTTTTCGTTTGAAGACCGGATCATCTTTGATTTTTATAGTAATTAATAAATCACCCGGCATTTCAGCATTTCTTGCAGATTCGCCTTTACCTTCAAGTTTCAGTATATGACCATCTTCTATCCCCGGTTTTATTTTTAACTTAATTGACTGATTATTATGTCGAAAAATCCTTTGTGTTCCTTTGTATGCTTCTTCAAGTGAAATCTCTATTTCAGCTTTATAATCTGCACCTTTTACCTGTATATTTCTTTTACTACGGCTTCCCTTTCTACCCGGACGACTACGCTGACCGAACAACATTTCAAAGAAATCCGAATACCCTCCTTCTCCGAACAAATCTCTAAAATCTCCATCAAAAGTATATGTTCTACCTGTTTGTCTTCCCATATCAGAGAATCTGCTCCAATCAAATCCCTGTTCGCCTCCATATTGTTGATATTGCTGCCAGCTGCTTCCCACTTTATCGTATCTTTTCCTTTTTTCAAGATCACTTAATACTTCGTATGCTTCATTAATTTCCTTAAACTTTTCTTCTGCATTTTTATCACCTTTTGTTCTATCCGGATGATATTTCATTGCAAGTTTTCTGAATGTTTTTTTTATTGCATCCGCAGATGCATTTTTTTCCAATCCAAGTATCTTATAATAATCTTTATACTCCATATATTTATTTTAATTACACAAAAATATAAATATTAAATCCAACATTAAACATAATTAAATTCCAATATTTTACGGAATGATTCTAATATAAATTTTGTTTCGATTCAAAAAGTTACAGATATGAAAAAAATGCTAAGATATAAATTTGTAATAATCGGTTTAATTCTCGGCACGGTCGGCGGATTTTTATACTGGAAATACATAGGATGTATGAGCGGTACATGTCCATTAACTTCCAACTGGTTAATTATGATCATTTACGGTGCCCTTCTCGGTACGACTCTCGGCAGTATATTTATAAAAAACAATAAAGATTAAATTCTTAGATTAAAATCAATTCTCTTCAAATAAAAAGCAGTCAACTTCAAGTTAACTGCTTTACAATAGTCGGGATGAGTGGACTCGAACCACCGACTTCCTGAACCCCATTCAGGCGGTCTAGCCAACTGACCTACACCCCGAACCTTTATAAATATGTTGAATCTTTTTTAATTTTTCAAAGCAATTCCATGTATCTTTTTTCCAAAAAGACAGTCAGTAATCAGCAACAAAATTAAAAATTAAACAAAAAATTTATTATTGATTATTTATATACTTATTCATAGATTTACTCAGATGAAAAAAGCTGACCTATTATATAAATATTATACAGCCGAAGAAAAGAAATTCAGCAAAAATCTAAATCATACTTACAACTTTAAAGACAAAGAAATAATTCATGATTTAAGGCTCTCTTTAAAGAAAATCAAATCCTTTTTAGAGCTCATACAATTTTTAAATGATGAGATAAATGTGTTGAAATACTATAAGCAATATAAGAAAATATTTAAAATGGCAGGCAGTATAAGGGATATACACATAGAAGAAAAAATGATAGAAACCATAGAAGACAAATACAATTTAACTTTTGCGGGTATTAAAACTTATTTAAAGGAACTTGAAGAAGAGAACAAAAAGAATCTAAACGCAATAGTATCGGGATATGACTGGGTATTATCCGGAAAAATAAACAAAAAAATCTCAAAAATTATAAGTTCAAAAATGGAATCGGATGCAAAGTTACGGGTATTAAGACGTATAAATTCATACAAAGGAAACATAATTAAAACATTAAACATAGAGAATTTAAACGAAATACATCTTCACAGGTTCAGAAGAGATTTAAAAAATTTCATGTACTCTTTGAATACATTTACCTTTCTTTTACAAAACAGAGATGAATACAAAAAATTCATAAAAGAAATTGACAAGATACAGGAACTTCTCGGTAAATGGCACGATTATATAATAACAGTACAAAAAGTGAAAGAATATCAAAAGACTCTGACCGATGAAACAGAGATACATCTGATGAATTTTTTATCGGGTGTATTAGAATACGAAGAAAAGAAAATGCTTGAAAAAATAAACGAAGACATAGAAAAATACAAAACACTGATAAAAGACCTGAAACTTTTTTACTAATGAATGAGCAAAGAAATTCTGGAAATAATAAGAGAAAGAATACTTGTTTTCGACGGGGCAACGGGTACAAACTTACAGAGATACAAACTAAACACAGATGATTTTGGAGGAAAGCAATACGAAGGATGCAATGAATACCTTTGCATTACCAGACCAGAAATAGTTTTTAAGTTACACACTTCCTTTTTACAAGCCGGTGCGGATGTTATCGAAACAAACTCATTCGGTTCCTCTTCTATCGTACTAAGCGAATACGGGCTGGAGGAATCGGATTACGAATTAAATTTCAAATCAGCTAAAATAGCCAAAGAGGCAGCATCTGAATACAGCACAAAAAGTAAACCGAGGTTTGTCGCCGGCTCAGCAGGTCCCACAACAAAATTACCATCTTTAGGACATATTTCATTCGATAAGCTGCAGGAATCCTATTACAGACAAATGTCAGGACTTTATGACGGCGGAGTTGATTTATTATGCATAGAGACCTGTCAGGATATGCTACAGATAAAGTGCGCACTTTACGCCACACAAAGAATTTTTGAAGAAAAAAAAAGAAAAATTCCTTTAATTATATCTTTCACAATTGAAAGCACAGGAACAATGTTGATGGGAACCGATATATCTGCTGCTTTGACGACTTTCGAGTGTTATAATATAGCAGATATCATCGGAATGAATTGCGCCACCGGTCCAAAGGAAATGGAAGAAAATGTAAGATATTTAAGTCAGAATTCACCAAAACCTATTTTTATAATGCCCAATGCCGGGTTGCCGGAAAACATCGGAGATGAAGTTCATTATCATTTAACACCCGAAGAACTCGAGAAATGGATGTATCATTTCACATTTAATCTCGGAGTAAACATTATCGGAGGATGCTGCGGCACAACTCCTGAACATATTAATAAATTAGTAGAATTATCAGAAAACATATCTCCCGTCAAAAGAAAGGTTGAATATACACATTCAGTCTCGTCAATGTTCACAAGCGTTCCGCTGCAGATTACGCCGGCGCCTGTTTTTATAGGTGAAAGGTGCAATGCAAACGGTTCAAAGCAGTTTAAAGAGCTGTTAGAAAAAGACGATTTCGATTCAATGATTGACATGGCTAAAAGTCAGCTCAAGGAAGGCGCTCATATTTTAGACATATCAGTTGCATACACAGGCAGAAACGAAAAAAAAGACATAGCAGAAGTTATAAAAAGATTCAATTCAGCAATACAGGCACCATTAATGATAGATTCTACAGAAGTGAGTGTAATAGAAGAGGGTTTAAAACATTACGGAGGACGGGCAATTATCAATTCAGTAAATTTTGAAGAAGGAACCGAAAAAGCGGACATGATTTTCAGATTAGCAAAGCAATACGGAGCAGCGGTTATATGTCTCTCAATAGACGAGGACGGGCAGGCATACACACTTGATAGAAAAGTATCAATAGCCAGGAGGATAAGAGATTATGCCACAAAAATCCACGGATTAAGAGATGAAGATTTAATTTTTGATCCTTTAACTTTCCCTCTCGGTTCGGGAGCAGAAGAACTTCGCGACAGCGGAAAAAATACAATCGAAGCAATAAGACAGATAAAAAACACAATGCCGATGGTCAAGACTTCCATAGGATTAAGTAACTGCTCGTTCGGACTCAATCAGGAAGTAAGGCACATATTAAATTCTGTATTTTTGCATTATGCAATAGAAGCCGGTCTTGACATGTGCATAGTACATGCGGGAAAAATCATTCCCTTATACAAAATCGACGAAAAAGGACGAGAATTATGCCGACAACTAATTTTTGACGAACGAAAATTTGCAGATATATAAAAACTCAATAACTATTGATTCTTTTCAAACTACCCTCCTATTTTTTTTACATAATATTGAGATTAAATAATATTTAAAGGTTATGTCAAAACAGAATATAATTACTTTTTCAAATGTTTATATATTAAAAAATCAATAAATAATCAAATACGAATATTGAACAAATAAATGAAAGAAATCAATTACAATAATAATTTTGAACTTTAAGTTATAATTTTTTTGTTTACAAATATTTAATGCACAGAAATTGAAAAATATAGTTATAATCATATTATTAATTTTTACGAATCAATACATCTTTTCGCAAACCGGCGGAAAAATCACAGGGCGTGTACTTGACAAATTTTTACAACAGCCCTTAGAGGGAGTAACCGTAAAATTAAAGAAAACGGATATAAAGACCGGTTCGGATGCTAATGGATTTTTTACTTTATCAGACATCAGTGACGGAACATATTCGGTTGAATTTTCACTACTTGGTTATATCCCTTTAATAATTGACAACGTGATAGTAAGCAGAGGGAGACCTGCAGACATATATGCACAGATGGAACTATCGCAAACTGAAGAAATTGTTGTTACTGCCGAAAGATTTGTAAAACCTATGGATTTAACGACGTCAGTAAACAGTTTACAGTACGAAGAAATAAGAAGGACACCGGGAGGATTTGAAGACATCGGAAGAGTAATACAGACTTTGCCGGGAATTTCATTTGTAAATGACGGAAGAAACGATCTTATAGTAAGGGGCGGGTCACCTGCCGAGAATCTATTTCTTGTTGATAATTCCTATGTACCGAACATAAATCATTTTGGTTCACAGGGAGCTACCGGGGGTCCCGTCAGCATAATCAATCTTGAATTTGTAAGAGACATTAACTTTCTTACAGGCGGTTTTTCATCGAGGTACGGAGATAAACTATCTTCGGTTCTCGAAATTAATCAGAGGGAAGGCAACAGAAACAGGTTTATGGGCAACATCAATCTTTCGGCAACCGGTTTCGGTGCAGTTTTCGAAGGTCCCATAGATAAGAATAAAAACGGTTCATATCTTATTTCTGCAAGAAGGAGTTATCTTGATATTGTCTTTAATGCAGCAGGTTTTGGTTTTATTCCCGAATATACATCATTTCAGTTAAAAGCAGTTTATGATATAAGCAAGAATAATTCAATAACTGCAAATATTGTCGGTAACATAGACAAAGTAAGATTCAACAACGACACGCAGGAAAAGATAGAAGAAAACGAAAATATTCTAACGAATAATCAATGGGGATATGTAAGTTCAATTCAGTTGAAAAGTTTACTTTCATCAAAATCATACTCCCTGCTTAATTTAACCAGAACATACACAAACTTTTTTTATTCGGGAAGAGATATTAATTTCAACGAAATTTTCAAGAATCAGTCAAAAGAAGGAGAAACGACGTTAAAGTATGAATTTTTCTACTTACCATCCAGAAACACGCAGTTAGAATTCGGTGCGGGAGGAAAGATAATTAATTTTCAAAATGAAATTAAGTCCGCATCCGACACATTATTTACTTATGATCCGAGCACAGGGAGCAGGTACATCATACCTCCTGTAAGTCTGGATGATGACAACAATGCCATTAAAGGTTTTGCATATACACAATTTACATACAGATTTTTCAACAGATTGAAAATCAGTTTTGGACTGAGGTGGGATTATTTTAATTTCATTCAGACAAAGAACTACATTTCACCCAGAACATCTCTCAGTTTTCTGTTAATGCAGAATTTTTCTTTAAATTTAAGTTACGGAATCTTTTACCAGTCACCCTCGTATCTCTGGTTAATTTCGAATCCTTCCAATAAAAATTTAAAAAACATCAGAGCAGACCATTACGTAGCAGGTTTAGAATATATTCCACGCGAAGATCTGAAAATTACTTTTGAGGCATATTACAAAGACTATTCTAATTATCCTGTTAGTGAACTGAGACCTTATTTCATACTTGCCAACAACGGAGGGAATTTCCTCAGGCCGCAGGATTTTCCGTTAGAGCCTCTTATTTCAGCAGGTTCAGGATACAGCAGAGGCATAGAATTTTTTCTTCAGAAATCACTCACGGAAAGATTATACGGTACAGTTAATATATCATTATTCGACGCAAGGTATAAGTCACTTGACGGAACAGAAAGAAGGAGTGATTTCGACAACAGATATTTGATAACCATAAACGGGGGTTACAGATTAGGCAGGAACTGGGAATTTTCTTCAAAAATAAGATTTTACGGCGGGAGGCCATACACACCGATAAATCCAACAGACGGAACACAAGATATAACACAATACAATTCCGCAAGACTTCCCGATTATTTTGCAATTGACATAAGGGCAGAAAAAAGGTGGAATTTCAGCAAATGGACGCTTGTAACTTACATTGACATTCAAAATATTACTGGCAGGAAAAACATAACAGGATATGAATGGAATAAATTTAAAAATAAAATCGAAGCAAACGAAAGCATAGGGATTTTACCGACTATAGGAATAAATGCAATGTTTTGATATTTTTGTAACTTTAATATTTTCGTTTATTTATTTAAGTTAATCAAGCAATAATATTATATTAAACTTGCTCTTTGTCATATTGATAATCACACCTATTCAATTTTAATGCATCAATATGACTATTCACTTTAATCAAAAAACAACAAATGAATTATACAAAGTTTTTTTTATTTTTCAGTTTGCCGATAATTTTATTATCCGGGACTGCTTTTTCACAGATACAATTTGTTGACAAATTTTCAATAGCCGGCGGACCAATGGTCGGATGGTACATACCGAAAATAAAAGATTTAAATACCGAATTCAGAAAGGCAGGATTTCCCGAAATATCCGAAAGCGGATATTTAACAATAGGCGGCGGCGGATTCGTAGATATAAAAAACATAAGGATAGGCGGACTGGGAACAGGATTCACAACGACCGAAAGTGTTATTCAAAACAACATAAACAAGACAGTGAAATTATCTTACGGTATGGGTGCAATATACACAGAGTATGTAGGACACATTTCCAAATATTTTGATTTCACAGCAGGAGGAATGATAGGTTTCGGAAGGTTAACGTTATATATAAATCAATACTCCAATGACCCGTATTACTGGAACATCAACAATGCAACAAGCGATACATCAACAATTTTCAGATACAATTCGAGCAAACTGACCTCAACAGTTTTTTCATTTCAGCCGCAGGCAGGAATAGGAGCTTTTTTAAAGGAATGGTTATATCTTAAATTAACTGCGGGTTATTCATTTTCTTTACAGACACAATGGAAGTTATACGATGACAAAGAAGTAAACAACTTCCCTACCGGTGTTAAAGCAGACGGATTTAACATCAATTTAAGTTTAAATTTAGGTTTATTTCTAAAGGACGACTAAAAATGAAAAACATTCTCGTTACCGGCGGAGCAGGATTTATCGGCAGTAATTTTGTTAAATACATGCTGCAGAACTACACATATAAAATAATCAACTACGATAAACTTACATACGCCGGTAATCTTGAAAATTTAACAGATATTGAGAAACATCCGAATTACAAATTCATAAAAGGTGATATCTGCGACAAGGATTTTGTATACAGAACAATTAAAGAAAGCCAAATAGATACTATAATTAACTTTGCGGCAGAATCGCACGTTGACCGAAGCATCTTAGGGGCGCGGGAGTTTGTTATAACAAACATATTGGGTACACAGGTACTGCTTGACGCACTAAAGGAATTCAAATTAGAAAAATTTCTCCAAGTATCCACAGACGAAGTTTACGGTTCGCTTCCCGAAAATCAAAGAGAAATAAAATTTTCAGAGAAAACTCCTCTCAAAACAAACAGTCCCTATTCTGCAAGCAAAGCTGCGGCGGACTTACTCTGCAATGCATACGAACATACATTCAATCTACCGGTATTAATCACGAGATGTTCGAACAATTACGGACCATATCAATTTCCCGAGAAATTAATACCGCTAATGATTGCAAAAGCACTCGACGGCGAAAAACTTCCGGTTTACGGAGACGGAAAAAACATCAGAGACTGGCTTTACGTTGAAGACCACTGTTCTGCAATTGCGACGGTTATACATAAAGGAAAGGACGGAGAAGTATATAATATCGGAGGGAGCAATGAGTGGTACAACATAGACATAGTTAAACTAATATTAAGCAAGCTCGGCAAATCCGAGAATCAGATAATGTATGTGAAAGACAGGCCAGGTCATGACAGGAGATATGCAATAGACTCAACAAAGATACAAACCGAACTGGGATGGATTCCAAGATACAGTTTTGAGAACGGGATAGAGAAAACAATCAGCTGGTACATAGAAAATGAGAACTGGTGGAGAAAAGTAATGAGCGGAGAATACTTAAAATATTACGAAAAAAATTACTCAGGGAAGATAATATAAGAGTACGAGTCGTATGCAAATTATTCAGAAAGAAATAACATTAACATCAAAAAAGCGGGGTTTTCATATTATAACGTCAGAAATTCTGAATCAGCTTCCCGAAATCAGAAACATCAAGAAAGGAACCGCACAAATTTTCATAAAGCACACATCCGCATCGCTTACAATAAACGAAAACGCCGATCCTTACGTAAGGACAGACTTAGAAACTTTTTTCAACATATGTGTTCCGGAAAACAACCGTCATTTTCTGCACACTTCCGAAGGAAGCGACGACATGACGTCTCACATAAAAGCATCAATAATCGGAAGTTCAATTAACATACCCGTAAAAAACGGAAACTTTGAACTCGGCACCTGGCAGGGTATATATTTATGCGAGCACAGAGACCGAGGCGGCAACAGAAAATTAGTAATTACAATTACAGGAGAATAATTTTTTAAAAATTAAATTAATATTATGAATAATATATTTGATAAAATAATTTTACTCGGAAGACCGGCATCGGGTAAATCGGAAATCATCAACTTTTTAAAAAATCTTTCAGACGAAGAGAGAAGAAACAGATTCCATATAGGAAAATTCCAAGAAATTGACGATTTTCCAATGTTATGGACATGGTTTGAAGAAGACGACATACTCGAAAAAAAATTCAGTAAACCGAGACTTCACTCAACCCCCGACGGTTATTTTCTGCACGAATACTTATGGCACTTATTAATAGAAAGAATATCTCTTGACTACAAAAAGCTTTCGAGAGACTCTAAAAATCAAAAAGACATAACATATCTTATCGAATTTTCCAGAGGCACTGAACACGGAGGATACAAAGAAGCTTTCAAACATTTATCAGTGGAACTCTTAGAGAACGCTGCTTTACTATACGTTAATGTTCCATACGAAGAATCACTGCGAAAAAACCGAAAACGGTTCAATCCTGAAAAACCAGACAGTATACTGGAACACGGTTTACCCGATTCGAAACTTGAGAGATTATACAAGGGAGTAGATTTTCATGAAATAATAAAGGGAACCCCGACACACCTCAACATTAACGGTATTAATGTTCCATACGTAATTTTTGAAAACATGCCATCAAAGACCGACGATTTTAAACTGCTTGCTCCGGCTCTTGATGATGTAATCGGAAGACTCTGGGAAATATACAAAAAATAAAAAAAGGTCAAATAGAATCTGACCTTTTTCACACCATATCCAAAAAAATTTTATTTTTGTTCTTCAGCCTTTTTCTTTTCGTAATCCGCTATAATTTTATTTTCAATTTCTTTCGGAACCTCTTCATAATGAGAGAAAAGTCTCGAATATGTTCCTCTACCCTGTGTAAGTGAGCGTAATCTTGACGAATAACCGCTCATTTCGGACAGCGGCATTTGACATTTAATAACCTGATGTCTTCCTTCAGATTCCATTCCGAGAATTTTCCCTCCTCGAGACGACACATCACCCGAAACAGCCCCCATAAATTCTTCCGGGAATGCAATATCAACGTTATAAATAGGTTCCAGTATTACCGGATTTGCGTCTTTAAAACCTTTTTTAAATGCTTGAGTAGCGGCAAGTTTAAATGACAATTCATCCGAGTCCACCGTATGAAAAGAGCCGAAGAACAGAGTAGTTTTTACGTCGACGACCTTACATCCGATTAACACACCGGAATTCATAGTTTCCACGATACCTTTTTCAACAGCCGGAATAAATCTATTCGGGATTACACCGCCAACTATTGCATCCACGAATTCAAATCCCTGTCCTCTCGGAAGCGGTTCAATTTTTATCACGACATGTCCGTACTGTCCCCTGCCTCCTGTTTGTTTTTTATGTTTATATTCTACATTATCAGCCGATGATTTAATAGTTTCCCTATACGGAATTTTCGGTTCAGTCACATCCACTTCAATATTGAATTTATATTTCATTCTATTCAAAATAGTATTCAAATGAATTTCACCCTGTCCGCTGATTATAGTCTGACTTATTTCCGGGTCATATTTTACTACAAAAGTAGGATCTTCTTCGTGCAAAGAATGAAGCGAATTCGCAATTTTATCTTCTTCGCCTTTTCTCTTAGGTATAATAGCAAGAGACATATTCGGTTCCGGATATCCTATACGTTTAATGACAACCGGAAACGATTTCGGGCTCAAAGTATCGTTTGTATGAGTATCTTTGAGTTTTACAACCGTTGCGATATCTCCGCAAATTGCCTCATTCATATCTTTTCTATCTTTTCCGTTCATAGTATAGATTTGCGACAATCGTTCAGTTTTTCCATTTGAATTATTCAGCATATCCATACCTGCAGAAACCTTACCCGAATAAACTTTAAAGAAAGACAGTTCTCCGATATTTCTTTCGGATACTGTTTTAAAAATGAACAGAACCGGTTCTTTATTCAAGTCCGGTTTAATTTTCAAGTCTTCATCGGAGCCGGATTTTTTGGCAGGTTCAAAAGGTTTATCAACCGGCGACATACAGTAATTCGAAATAAAATCAAGCACCGGTCTCACTCCCACGTTATGAGAAGCGGATGTACAAAACACAGGGAAGATTTTCCTTTCTTTCATACCCGTTTTCAATCCTGTTTCAATTTCTTCTTGCGATAGATTTTCATTCTCGAAATATTTTTCCATCAATGCATCATCAATACCCGCAATGGCTTCAACAAATTTCTTTTTATAATCTTCTGCTTTGCTCAAATAATCCTGCGGTATTTCTTCTTCTTTATATTCGCCCTTACCGTCTATATTAAATCTAAGCATTTTCATTTTCATAATATCTATTATTTCGTTAAACCCGACTCCTTGATTAACGGGAAACTGGACTACGGCAACTTCGACTCCAAAAGTTTCTTTCACCTGTTTCAAGACATCGTCGAAGTCGGCGTTTTCTGAATCCAATTTATTAATTAATATTATAATATTATTATTATAATCTTTTGTAATTTTATAACTTGCTTCAGTTCCAACTTCCACTCCTTTGAAAGCGTCAACGAGCAACAAGCCTGTATCAGTAACTTTAAGTGATGATTTTACTTCCCCCACAAAATCCATATATCCCGGTGTATCCAGAATATTAATTTTCACATTAGTACCTTTATTATCTTTCCAGTTTGTATGCAACAAAGACGCAGTAATTGAAATTTGTTTCTCAATTTCATCTTTATTATAATCACTAACCGTATTACCCTCCTCGATTTTACCAAATCTATTTGTTGCACCTGAAGTATACAAAATCCCTTCAGATAAAATTGTTTTACCAACTCCACCGTGACCTATTAACGATACATTCCGAATTTGTTCCGGCTTATAATCGGGCATTTAGTTATATCCTCCTCGTATTAATTTTTAATAAATACAAATTACAAATTTAACATATAAATGATTAATTTTAAAGTTACTTTAATAAGACTTTTAATATTGTTATATTTAACCACAATTCATTATGTTAGAACATTTAAGAACGGAAATAGAATCTTTTACAACCGAAATAAGCAGAGAATATTACTTACAGGGTGCCGGTTTAAAGGAATCAATAGACATAAAATCGTTTTACGAAAAATATCCTTCTGTAAAAGACAGAAACAACATTGAATTAATAAAGGCAGAGTCAGAGAGAAGCACTGAAGACCCTGAAAAAACAAAACAATTAAGATATCTGTTAGAAAACACATACCGTGAAATAACATCATTCGAGCAATCTCCGATTACAGAAAAAGTTCTTGAAGCCGAATTCACCGGAAAAATTAAATACGGGGAAAAAGAATATTTTTACCGCAGTATAATAAACGAGATAATAAACACGAGCGACAGAACAATCCGAGAGACTTTAAACGATATAAAGAATAAATTCATAGAAAACAATTTAAATCCGCTATTATCAGAGTCATTTAAGCTCGGACATTTAATTACAAAAGAATTCGGCTTTGAGAATTTAACGGAAATGTTCATTAATATATCCTCGATAAATCTTCACGATTTGAACAAAGAAGCGGGAGAATTTTTAAAATACAGCGAGGACATATATTATGATTTACTAAAATACTATTCGAAAAAAATTTTAGAGTCAGACATTCCGGAGTTAAAGAAACACGATTTAATGTATATGATGAAATACAACAAGTTCGACAGATACTTCCCGGGTAATGAAATGTTTACGACTATAGACAAATTCGTTTCAGGAATGGGCATAGACATAGGTTCCAAAGGTCGAATAAAGCCGGACATTGAAAAACGGAATCAAAAATCTCCCCGTGCATTCTGTTCACCCGTAAGGATACCGGAAGAAATTTATTTAGTAATAAACCCAAGGGGCGGTGAGGATGATTACACGACATTTCTGCACGAATTAGGACATTCGCTACATTTTTCGCATATAAACCCGGATTTATGTTTCGAATACAAATACTGCGGAGATAATTCCGTAACTGAAGGTTTTGCGATGCTTTTCGATCATCTTATAGCCAACAGAATATGGCTTCAAAAAATTATGAAAATGGACAACAAAGGCATTAATGATTTTCTATTATTTAAAACATTCAGGGAGTTATCCATGTTGAGAAGGTACTCTGCGAAACTCGATTACGAACTTAAATTTTACGAAGACGAAACAACAGAAAACAGGAAAGCCGAATATAAAGATATTTTAAGTAAGGCAGTAAAAGCCGAATACACTGAAAGCGAATATTTAACAGACATAGACGATTATTTTTATGTAGCAAGATATTTAAGGGCATGGATGTTTCAGCACAGTTTAAGCGAATATTTAATTGAAAACTTCGGAGAGGACTGGTTCATAAATTCTGCGAGCGGCAGTTTTCTAAGGCACATTTGGTCATACGGTCAAAAGTACGACGCAAATGAACTCCTTAAATTAAATAATTGTTCAGAATTATCACTGAAAGCTTTATTCAACCATTTAAACAATCAAGCAAAATATGTTTAACATTATGCCAGAGCAATTACCCATAGTAACATACGGAAACAAGGTATTAAGAAAGAAGACAAAGCCCGTAACAGAAATCAGTGATGATTTGATTGCATTAATCGACAACATGTTTTACACTATGCACGAAGCAGACGGTGTAGGTTTATCCGCACCGCAGATAAACGAAAATATTTCCGTAGCTCTTGTTGATATTTCACACGACGAAAAGTACAAAGACGTCAAGCCGTTAATTTTGATAAATCCCGAAATACTGGAAACGCACGGTGAATCAGTTTACAAAGAAGGTTGTTTAAGTTTTCCCGAGTTAAGGGGTGATGTAAACCGTCCGAAAAAGATTTATTTAAGATATTATGATTTAGACATGAAAGAAATAAAAGAGGAATTTGACGAATTACAGGCAAGGGTAATTCAGCATGAAATCGATCATTTAAACGGAAAATTATTCATCGATTATTTCACTCTCGACATGTTAACGGAGAGTAAATTATTATTGAGCAACATAAAGAAAAGAAACATAGACACCCGATATCCAATTTTAAAATAAAAGATTCTATCACGATGAGAATTATTTTCATGGGGTCGCCGGGATTTGCAATCCCCTCACTTAAGATATTACTCGAAAACAAATACACAATACCTGCTGTTGTAACCACTCCCGACAGAAAACAGGGAAGAGGGTTACAATACAAATGCTGCGAGTTAAAGCAATTTGCACAGGACAACGGATTAAGGATATCAGAGCCTGAATTTTTAAACGACGATAAATTCATAGAAGAATTAAAATCATTAAATCCTGATTTATTCATAGTAGTGGCATTCAGAATACTACCCGAGAGAGTTTACAAAATTCCCAGATACGGTTCAGTCAACATACATGCTTCCCTGCTTCCGAAATACAGAGGAGCCGCTCCGATAAACCATGTTTTAATCAACGGTGAGAAAGAAACGGGAGTTACTTCATTTTATCTGGAAAAAAAAGTCGACACCGGCAACATCATATTACAAAAGAAAATCCTTATAGAAGACGACGACAATTTCGACACACTTCACGATAAACTTTCCGAAGCAGGAGCGGAGATATGTCTGGAGACTGTCAAGATGATACAATCCGGTAACATAACGACTATGACACAGGACGATTCGATATCATCGAATGCTCCGAAAATATACAAAGAAGACTGTGAAATAAACTGGAACAAAAATGCAGAGCCAATTCATAATTTGGTAAGAGGTCTTTCCAGTGTACCGGGAGCATATACAAAGCTCGAGGGAAAGAGCACAAAAATATTAAGGACAGCCTTAACCAATATAAATTCGACGGGAAAACCGGGAGAGTTAACAATTGAGAACAGAAAATTATATGTTAATACATCCGACAAAATGCTTGATATACTTGAACTTCAACCCGAAGGCAAGAAGAAAATGCGAGCAATAGACTTTATTAATGGAATTGATAAAACAAAAAAATATTGTTTTTTTTGTAAATAAAGAGAGACAAAAATGGCGAAGTCCGACAAGAAGATAAATCCGACAGAAATCAGATTAAAGGAAATAGAGAAAGAGATAACCGAGTTAAAAACCGAGCGCGACAGATTATTAGCACATTGGAAACTCGAGAAAGAACTAATAAAGGAAATCAGGGCATCAAAGGAAGAGATAGAAAAGCAGAAAGTCGAGGCAGACAGATACGAGCGCGAAGGCAATTTAGCAAAAGTAGCAGAAATCCGATACGGAAAGATACTTGAGCTCGAGAAATCCATAACCCGGAAGACAGAAGAATTAAGCAAACTCCAGAAGAATCTGAAGATGTTAAAAGAGGAGGTTGATTCCGAAGACATTGCCGAGATAGTATCAAAATGGACAGGGATTCCCGTAACAAAGATGTTAGAGAGCGAGAAATCGAAACTTCTAAAAATGGAACAGAATTTAGCGAGAAGGATAGTCGGACAGGAAGAAGCAGTATTAGCGGTATCCAACGCCATACGTCGTTCACGAGCCGGAATACAGGATGAGAACAGGCCGATTGGTTCATTCATATTTCTGGGGACGACAGGAGTAGGAAAGACAGAATTAGCGAGGGCACTGGCAGAATTTTTATTTGACGATGAGAAAGCGATA
Source organism: Ignavibacteria bacterium (assembly GCA_016873795.1). Taxonomy (GTDB): domain Bacteria; phylum Bacteroidota; class Ignavibacteria; order Tepidaquicellales; family Tepidaquicellaceae; genus VGWA01. The sequence goes on along the minus strand of VGWA01000016.1, from coordinate 4,253 downwards.
GTAAGGATTGACATGAGTGAATACATGGAAAAATTCAGTGTATCGAGATTAATCGGCGCACCACCCGGATACGTCGGATACGAAGAAGGGGGTCAATTAACCGAAGCTGTGCGGCGAAAGCCATACTGTGTTGTACTGCTCGATGAAATAGAGAAAGCACATCCGGAGGTTTACAATGTATTACTTCAGGTATTAGACGAAGGCAGGCTTACAGATTCACAAGGCAGGACAGTAAACTTCAAGAACACGATAATAATAATGACATCGAACATCGGTTCAAACATGATACAGGAGCAGTTAGAATTTTTGAATGACAGGAACAGGGAGGAAATATTAGGCAATTTAAGAATTAAATTAATAAATCTTTTAAAATCCACAATCCGTCCGGAATTTTTAAACAGGGTAGACGAGATAATATTATTCAAACCGCTGACGCAGTCCGAGATAAGAAAGATAGTAGACATACAGATAAAATATTTATCCGATCGTCTTGAAAAGAACAACTATCAAATAAGCGTAGATGATGAAGTAAGAGACTGGCTCGGCAGGATAGGATTCGACATCAATTACGGAGCGAGGCCATTAAAAAGGACAATACAAAAATACATAACAAATCCGCTATCGGAAAAAATTTTAAGCGGCGAATATTTACCAGGGAGTAAAATAAACATCTCTCTCAACAAACAAGGAACTATACAGTTTAACTAAATGATAAATTACACCGCCAATTATTTTGACATCAGGGTTCTGAAAATCTCAGACATTAAACTTCACGAAACAACGGAATTTTTCAGATTAAGAAACATTTTCGACAGGATAGAGAAGAGCAGGTATTTAATGAATCCCGTAATTGTCGGCAAACAAAATTCACACTATTTATTAATAGACGGCGCCAACCGATTAAGTTCGTTAATGCGTCTCGGATGCAAGTTAATAGTAGCTCAGGTTATCAGGTACAGCAACTCTAAAATCAGGTTAACAAACTGGGACCATTTGATATACAACATTACGCCGGCAGAGATAAAAAATTTCTGCCACAACACGGGAATAAAATACGAGAAAATCGCATACTCCAAAGGTTTAAGAACATTAAGGCACAATTTAAATTATATTCTTGCCGCAGACACATCCGACAACGAAAACCTACTGATAAAGCTTTCCCCGAGATTTTCAGAATTGGTAGAACAATTAAACTCTTTCACAAAAAATTACATTAACATATATCCCTTTGACCGTTCGGAAGGCGAAATAAGCATTTCCGAAATCAGAGCATACTCGCGTAAGAAAGGAGTCCTGATAAAATTTCCCCATTTCAAGAAACGACACATAGTAAGGATATCCAAAGAAGCGGGTAAGATTCCTTCGGGTATCACAAGGCACATACTCGTAAACAGAGTTTTACACGTCAGGTATGATTTAAAAAATCTATACGACGAAAAAGACATAGAATTAAAGACGAAAGAGCTTGAAAGATACTTATTGAATAAAATCGACAACAACAAAGTAAGGCAGTACAAAGAATCAGTAATAGTATTCGACGAATAACAAAATATTGAAGATTTCATATTTCATAGCGAAGCGATATTTATTTTCCAAAAGGAAACTCAATTTCATTTCAGTCATCACAGCAATTTCCGTAACCGGCGTAACGATAGGAGTTGCCGCATTAATAATTGTTTTATCGGTATTCAACGGATTTCAATTACGAGTATTTGCTACGCTTGTCGGGTTCGACCCTCACATAAGAATCGAATCCGACACAAATCTAAACGAAGAAGAGGTAAATCACATCACAGAGATACTAAAACAGGAAGGCATTAAGAACCATGCACCATACACACTGAACAAAGCAATGCTATCCAGTGAAACGGCAAACAAAGTAATGTACATAAAAGGAGTAGAAGAAGAGGAAATAGACAAAGTAAGCGGAGTAAGAGAAGTAATAAAAATCGGCAAATTCAATTTAAAAGACGAAATTGATTTCGGGGGCATAGTGCTTGGTTTGATATTAGCCGACCAGATGAGAACAATTCAGGGAGATACATTAACCTTACTAAGTCCTGTAGGTCTTGAAAGTGCGTTAACACAGTTTGTTCAGCCATTGACAAAGGAATTTAAAATCAACGGAATATACGAATCGGAAAACCGGGATTACGACTCAAAATACGCATACATATCCATCAAGAACGCACAATACTTATTTAATCTCGGAAACAAAATCAGCGGAATAGAAATCAGGTTAGATGATATTAATAATTCCGACAGGGTAAAAGAGAAACTGGAAAAAGCATTAGGAGAAAAATACACAATTCTGACCTGGTATGATTTACATCAGGATTTTTATTCCATAATAAAAATCGAAAGACTTGCAGCATTTATAATTCTCAGTCTTATAATTGTAGTTGCTTCATTCAACATACTTGGTTCTCTGACAATGACGGTACTGGAAAAGAAAAGAGACATAGGGATACTGAGGGCGATGGGAGCAACCAAGCAAGAAATAACAAGAATCTTTTTATTCGAAGGAGTAATAGTCGGCATCATCGGAATGTTTTTCGGTACATTAACAGGTTTAGCGGTAACATTAATACAGAAAGAGTACGCCATTTACAAAGTAATATCAGGCAGTCAGCAGATAGCCCTTCCGATAGCGTACCGTGCAACGGATTTCATATTCATTCCGTTAGCGGCATTATTATTATGTACGATAGCGGCATTATATCCGACTTACCGTGCTTCAAAACTTAATCCAGTCGAATCAATAAGATGGGAATAAATCAAAAACGAATGAACAGAGAAGTAATAATAAAGACAGAAAAAATCGTTAAATCATACGATATTACAAAGACAAACAGGCTTGAAGTATTAAAGGGTATTGATCTTGAGATTTACAAAGGAGAGATAGCGGCGATTGTCGGCAAATCCGGTGCAGGTAAAAGCACCTTACTTCACATTATCGGAACTCTTGACAAGCCGGACAAAGGGAAAGTATATTTTGACAGTACAGATGTTTTCGAAATGTCCGACAAGCAGCTATCGTCATTCAGAAACAAATCCGTAGGATTTATTTTTCAATTTCATCATTTACTTCCCGAATTCACAGTAATAGAAAACATATTAATTCCCTCATTAATTTCGGGGCACAGGAACCGTGAAGCAGCGGACAGGATAATAAGCGAAGTAGGTTTAAGCGACAGAATCAATCACAAGCCGTCCGAGATATCCGGCGGAGAGGCACAGCGTGTAGCCATAGCGAGGGCATTAATAAATACGCCGAAGATAGTACTTGCAGACGAGCCGACCGGGAATCTCGATACAGAGAATGCAGAGTCGGTAATAGATTTAATATTTAAACTGAGAGAGAGGTTAGGACAGACATTTGTAATAGTAACTCACAACGAGGAATTTGCGCAGCGCTGCGACAGGATAATCAAGATAGCAGACGGAATAATAATTAATTCATAAACAGGAATCTGATGAAAAAATGGGTATTATTTTTTTTTCTTACAATAACAATCCCATCATATTCGCAGATATTTGATAAAGACACGACATCAAGGAAAGCGCCTTTCGACACGAACGTCATAAAGAGTTCGCCTTACTTATCCGAAACAAGCGACACAACAAATTTCGATTTCTGGATATGGAACGACAGGAGAAACTTATCGGAGATATTAAACGAGAGGAGCGGATATTTTATAAACTATGTATTTGAAGGAGGCAAAAATCCGATTAACTACAACGGTTTCAGCAACAATTTAGTCGGTATATTCAGGGACGGCATACAATTAAACGACGCATATTTTCAGGGTTTTGACAACGAATACATTTCAATTAACGAAATCGAGAAAATCGAAGAAATTCCGACTTCATTATCATTCCTGTATGGTATAAACTCATCAGGCAGGTCGATAAACATAATAACCAAGAATTACTTCCGCAGAGAAACATTTTCGCAGTTAAGGTATTGTCAGGACAGGCACGGTTCATTAAATGCCGACATATATTTTGACATACCGATAACGCGGAAGTTAGCATTTTTAATTCAGTTAAACAATCACGTCTCCGACGGGAATTACAAGAACACGGATTTCAGGATATGGCGGGGCAAGACGAGGTTAAACTATTATCCATCGTCCGCATTCAATTTAAAGATGGAATTTTACTACAACAAAATCCAGCGGGGATTAAACGAGGGATTGATATACAGCACAGAAGACACGCTCATATCGCCGATTATAGCCAAAGCAGTA
>VGWA01000015.1 GCA_016873795.1 Ignavibacteria bacterium | reverse complement strand
GAAAACGAGCTTGACACAATTGCGGGAGAGAGAGGATTGAAACTATCAGGAGGTGAGAAGCAAAGGATTGCGATTGCAAGGGCATTGTTAAGAAATCCGAAAATATTAATTCTCGATGAGGCAACTTCATCACTCGATACTGAATCGGAGCATCTCGTACAGGAAGCGATTGACAAACTGATGCACAACAGAACGTCCATAGTAATTGCACACAGGCTTTCAACGGTAAGGGAAGCCGACAAAATTGCAGTGCTCGAAAACGGAAAGATAACCCAGACCGGCACACACGACGAATTAATCAATCAGCAAAACGGATTATATAAAAAACTATATGATTTGCAATTTAACTGAATAAATTGCCCAAAGAACAGGTTTTTAAATATCTCGATTATTTAATATTATTTTTCCTTTCCCTGCAGGTATTTTCCGTAAGTTTTTCTGTTGCGGTATCTTCCATATCATTTGGTATATGGGGTGGGTTATGGATAATCGAATTACTATTAAGCAGAAAACTTTATTTATCAAAATTAAGCGAACTGAAACTTTTCAGTTTTTTTGTTGCTTTATATATGGTTGCAGAAATTTTATCGAGACTGTTTGCAGTTATACCGGAAAATTCATTTACAGGGATTAAGAGAGTATTGCTTTTTCTGGTTTTTTACGTTTCAATTCTGAAATTCACGGATAAAAAAACACTGTACAGAGTTTTTTACACAGGGATTTTTATTTTTTCCGCAGTCTCGATTTATGAAATTATAAATTATATAATTAATTACCGGCCGGCGGATATAGAGCATTCGAGGTTGAGTTCCTTTACATACGTTATAACGACTTCCGAAATAAAAATGCTCATATTCCTTTCAGCATTTCCTATAATATTCGCAAAAGAAAATACGATCCGGTTCAGAATAATAATGACAGCGGTACTTATTCCGATTTTTGTTTCGATATATCTGACACAAACAAGAAATGTATTTGTTTCAATATTCATTTGCATAATAATATTCGGTATTGTTCACAACAAAAAAATTATTTTAATTTTTATTTTATTACTCGCATTATTATATCTCATAATTCCGCAGTCATACAAAACCCGTATAAGCAGTATTTTCGACCCGGATTACGGAAGCAATAAATCGAGAATAGTGATGTGGAGCATAGGACTCGAAATGTTCAAAGACCGTCCATTATTCGGAACCGGCGACAACGAATTTATGGAATTATACGAAAAATACAAAAAGCCGGAAATGCACGGAGAAGGTTCACATTTGCACAGTAATTATCTTATGATACTTGCAACAATGGGAATATTAGGATTCATTTCATATGCGGGTATGTTCGCAGTCCTTTTTTTAAGGCAACTGAAAATATACAGTTCAACTAAAGAATCAAAAGACCGTATGTTTATACTCGGCGTAATATTATCTTTTTTTGCTTTTCATATTTCAGGAATATTCGAATGGAATTTTGCCGACCATGAAGTTATGACACTTTTTTTATTCTTAATGGCAGTACCGTTTATAATTTATAATTATTGCTTAAATAACAAATAATTATCTTAATAAATTTCTAATAAATAAATTTTTTATTATATTAAATAACAGAATAAAATCTAAAAAAGACAATTATGGAAAATAAAAATTCGGAACTTTTCATATCGCTTATTTATTCGTTTCAGATGCAGACTATGATGGCTCTCGGAAAGTTAAAAAATCCGATTACCGAAAAAGTCGAAACAGACCTCCAGACAGCACAGACGACAATTGACATGCTTGAAATGATACAGGAAAAAACAAAAAACAACTTATCCGAAGAAGAAAGTAAGTTTCTGGAGACTATAATCGCAAATTTAAAATTAAATTACGTAGACGAAGTAAATAAAACCAAAAACAATTAAAATGTTATTCGGAATAACAGGTAATGTCCATAAAGAAAATGCAACCGAAGTCATAAATAACCTTTATGATTTTTTAAAGGCAAAGCGGATAGAATTTTTAATCGAGAAATCTTTCGGAAATGCACTAAAGGATCCGCAGAAAAAAAAATGTCTTGTTCCGCTGAAATATTTACTCAGACATTCTGAAATAATCATTTCTCTCGGCGGCGATGGAACGTTTCTTAATACGGCAAATCTTGTCGGAAGAAAAAATATTCCTGTTCTCGGCGTAAATCTCGGAAGCCTCGGGTTTATGGCGGAAGTTAGTCCGGATGAAATAAATGATTTCATACTGGATATCATTAAAGGAAAAAGCAGAATCAGTGAATTATGCGTGATTACAGCACAAAGCAAACATAAAAAAATTAATGCCATAAATGAGATACTGGTAGACAAGTACAATTCGGTAAGAATGCTCGAGCTGGAAATTTTCTGTAACAGGGAAAAAGTATCACGGTTTGTAGCAGACGGAGTAATGATTTCCACTCCTACAGGTTCAACCGGATACTCATTGTCTGCCGGTGGTTCTATTATAAGTCCGAACAGCAAAGTGCTTGCAATAACTCCGATTTGTCCGCATGTATTGACACTCAGACCTTTAATTGTTCCGGATGATTCAAAAATTCACATTACCGCAAAAGGGGAAAAAAGAATACGGGTAAGTTCCGACGGATTCAATCAACTTGTATTTGATTCCCCTGCCGAGATATCCGTACATAAAGCTGAACACACAATTAAAATCATAAAAAGATTAAACAGAACTTATTTTCAGACGCTGACCAAAAAATTACTCTGGGCAGCAGACAAAAGAAAATACAGTAAGTAAAACTGTTATCACAGTTTATGAAAAAATTCTCAGAAAAATACTCTATAAGTCTATTTTTCCTGCTGCTTGCTGTCTTTATAGCAGGGTCGAATGCATTTACGCAGGATATTTCAGACACAATAACAAGCACAGTAAGTCTGAATTTATACACGCCTAAAAATACAGACACAAACAAGTTCAATCTGTTTCCGAAAAAATTTAATTATAAAAAAATTGCTCTTGTATTAAGCGGAGGAGGAGCAAGAGGGTTTTCGCAAATCGGAGTTCTCAAATGTCTCGAAAAGTACGGTATTGAGCCCGATATGATTGTGGGTACAAGTATGGGAAGCGTAATCGGAGGTTTATATTCATCGGGATACAGACCAGAAGAACTTGACAGTATAACAAAATCCATCGACTGGGAAAACAAGGTTTCGCTAACAAACAAATACCAAAGGGAATATCTTTTTCCCGACCAGAAAAAATTACAGGACAAGAACACAATATCAATTTCGCTGAAAGGATTGATACCGAAGCTTCCTTCCTCGTTATCGGACGGTCAGAATTTAATGGAGACTTTAAATCTTCTGATATTAAAATCCAGATATCGATCTTACGGAAATTTTGCAGATTTAAAATTTCCTTTCATATCTGTAGCCACAGACCTTGATAACGGCGGGAAAGTGAGTATGAAGGAAGGAAATCTGACCGAATCGATTAAAGCGTCATTCACACTTCCGCTTTTTTTCACGCCAACGGTAGTAAACGGAAGAAATCTTGTTGACGGCGGTTTAACTGCAAATATTCCGGTATCCGTTGCTTTAGATAACGGAGCTGACCTGAGCATTGTTGTTAATACAACGAGTCCGCTTCTTACCCGGGAAGAACTCGATAATCCTGTCAGCACAGCCGACCAGATTATATCTATTACGATGGCACAGCTGAATAAATTGGAAATGCAGAATTCCGGAATCATAATTACACCGGACATCAAAAATCACTCATCGGATGATTTCAGTAATTTCGACACATTGATACTTAAAGGGTACTTAGCCGCCGAAAATAAAATCGAAAATATAATCAGAATGATAGATTCGGCTGAGCTATCCTCTTCCGTTTATGCAAATTACTTCATTATCAATCCGGAAATAGAAATCGAAACGGAATTGATTCCTTATGAACTGAAAGATAAGATAATCAGAGAACAAGAGAACAACTTTGTAAAATATACAGTAATCGAACATACACTCAGGGAAATATACAAAAGCGGATATTATGCGGATGTATATGCGGTAATAAAAAGGTTTAACGAAAATCTTTCGCTTAAATACTGCGGTATTGAATATCCGAAATTAAACAGTTTTGTTTTAAATACAAACAAGTTCAAATTTATAAATGATTTTCTTAACAATGAAAAAAGGACATATGAAGTCATCAACAACAAATCCATGCTTTTTCTCCACGATGAAATACTGAAATTGCTGCGTAAAGAGGGATATATAGACGTCGATATAGAAAAATTTTATCTTGACTACAATACGGGAAATATTATAATTAATTTATCTGACGGAATAACAGATAAAATATCAATTAACGGAAACAAAACCACTAAAGACTACATAATAGAACGGGAAATAAAAATCAAGAAATCCGAACCCCTGACATATTCCGATGCTGAAATAAGTTTAAGAAATTTATTTTCTTCCAATTTATTCAGGCAGTTAAGTCTTGATTTGCAAAAAAGAAATAACCTGAACATACTCGATATTGATTTAATCGAAAAGGATTACAGAAACATAAAATTCGCATTACGTGCGGATAATGAAAGAAAACTTCAGATATATATAAAAGTCGGAGACGAAAATCTTTTCGGGAGAAGCAATCAGTTTAATTTAAGTTTTGCCGGCGGAATCCGCAATCAGGAATACAGGGCAGAACTGAGAGCCGATCGGATTTTTTCCACGAATTTTACTTTTAATCTTTCGGGATTTTATTCAATATACGACATTTACCAGTATAAAGAGACAGTTGATAATAACAACGATAAACTGATAGTTGACCGAACGGGAGAATACAGAAATATTAAATACGGCGGGAGTTTTTTAATCGGAACGCAGCTGGAAAAAATCGGTACGGCATACGTACAGGCAATTTACGAAAGATCCAAATTAAAACAATTAAACGGCGGACCCGACGTACAAACACAGTTTTTGAATATTTTCAAATTTAAAATCGGCGGTTATATTGACACGCAGGACAAATACCCCTTTCCCGAAAGAGGAACAATGATTAATTACTTCTATGAAAGTTCACAGAATTATTTCCCGAATTCTGTATCTTATTCTAAATTTTTTGTCGACCTCGAACAATATTTTTATTTATCCATACATCATAATTTATACGGAAGATTCGAGTTCGGGTTTTCAGATAACACAACCCCTTTGCAGGAACAGTTTTCACTCGGCGGTGAAGATTCTTTCTACGGAATGGTTGAAGACGAACTGAGAGGAAGACAGATATTTAAAATGTCTCTCGGATACAGATTTCTGTTCCCGTTCAAAATATTCTTCGACACATATTTTGCATTCAGGTATGATATCGGACAAATATGGGAAACATCGGAAGACGTAAGGTTTAAGGATTTAAGGCACGGATTCGGTGCTGCTTTTATGTTCGACACACCGATAGGTAAAGCAAGTTTTTCAGCCGGAAAAACACTGCTTGTAAAACAGGGATTTAAAAAGGACTCTTTTGTATGGGGTCCATACACTTTTTACTTCTCGATTGGATATGATTTATAATTTAAGAAACAAAAATTACGGATAAGCGTATAATAAAATTAAATGAGGATATTAAACAAATTATCGGAAAACACATTAAGAACATTAATAATTACATTAACAATTTATTGTGTTATCTTGATCGGTATACCACTGTTTAAGGCGATATTTACTAATCCACTGACTACCGATGATTTAAGGAAAGAAGTTGTTGATGAAGGATTAATAATACTTGATGTATTACCCGGCGGAGTCTCGGATAAAGCAGGATTAAAAACAGGCGATACAATTTTGGCGGTGAATAATATCAGGATTGCCAGTAAGGAAAACAGTATTTATAATTTTAATAACTATCATACGATATTAAGCGAAATTCAGCCAGGTACAAAAGCCGTTTACACTATAATTCGCAAAGGAATCCCATTAAACGTGGAAGTTCAGGTTTACAGATACTTTCACCTTATTTTCTTTACTTTTGCTGCCCTGGGTCTGAGCTTTATGTTTATCGGCTTCCTTGTAGGGTATTCGAGACCTAAAGAACTTATCTCGCAGATATTCTTCCTGCTCGGCTTTACGGGGGGACTGGGAATGATTTCCTATATGGGTACCGTTCATTATTATCTCATTATTAATGTTTTTTATCTTATAAATTATAACTTAGGACAGATTTTATTCTTTTTATTATTTCTGTATTTCTTCACAATTTATCCCACAAAATACGAATTCAAATACAGAAAAACACTGCTGTTATCTTTCAATATTCTTATTTTTACACTTTTCGAAATCGGATTTTTCGACGGGCTCGGTGTGCTGCCACGCATTTCATTATTACTGGCAATTTTTTACTATCTTCCTGCATCGACTGTCTTACTCGGTATAATACTATTTATTAACTCTTACAGAAAAATCAAAGAACAAAAACTAAGAAAATCACTGAGAATAGTATTCTGGGGCTTTATTATCGGGGGTGTCGGATTTGTTTATTTCTTACTTGCATTTGTCTACAGGATTATCCCTATCGATATGAATCCACTGTACAGATTACCAAATATTATTATACTTGCTATCCCCTTTTCTTTCGGCTTCTCGATTTTTAAATACAGAATCCTTGACACGGAATTCATTATAAAAAGAGGCGTTGTCTTCGGCATTATTACGGTATTTACTGTTATTGCCTATCTGATTATCGCATTCATCATAAAAAGTATTTTTTCAGGTACGGATTTGATTCAAAGCCAGTTCGCCAATGTTCTTATTATAATTCTCGTGGTTCTTACTTTTGATTATGTCAATAACAGAGCAAAAAAAATTGCCGACAAATTCCTTTACAGGGAAAGATATAATTACAGAAAATCTCTGCTGGACTTTACAAAAGAACTGCCGTATCTGAATAACTTAACACAGATAATTGAAAGACTCGACGCTTCCGTAAAAGATACAATGGGAATTACAAACATAAATTTCTGGATTAACGACTATGAATATCTGGAAATTATAGAAAAAAATCTGAATCCTGAAAAAGGGGAACTGCTGGCTGACAGGGAATTTCGTAATAAAGCATATTCGATGCTATATGAATATGATGCCGAGCCGAAAATTCTGTACGAATATAACCTCAGGGAAACCGAACTGCCCGAAGATTTAAAAAATACAATAAGAAAAGACAAAGTCGTATTATCCGTTCCAATCTTTATCAAAGATAAATTAATCGGAGCCATAAATTTCGGTGAAAAACTGTCGGGTAAGGCATTCTCTGAAGAAGATATCGATTTGCTGAAAACTCTCGCATTACAGACTGCTATCGCATTCGAAAATGCCAGACTACAGATACAGGAAATACAGAAAAAACAAATTGACGAGGAACTCAATATAGCAAAAAAAATCCAACTCGGACTCCTGCCGAAGGAAATCGAAAAAATTAAAGGGCTCGAAATCTGCGGCAGCTCGATGCCGGCAAAATACATCGGCGGCGACTTTTTCGATTTAATCAAAATAGACGAAAACAGGATGCTTGTAATAGTTGCGGACGTTTCGGGAAAAGGCATTCCCGCCGCACTTTATATGTCTAACGTTCAGGCAGTGTTAAAATTCGCTTCGAATATATTCAAGTCACCGAGGGACATATTGATAGAAATTAACAAGCAGATACTGGACAAACTCGACAGGCAGTCGTTTGTAACGATGATTATAGCATTATTCGACAGGAATATTAATAAAATATTTATATCCCGTGCAGGTCATAATCCCCTGTTGTATTCTGCAAACGAAAAATTCGAATTTTTAAAAGGAAAAGGAATCGGGCTGGGACTTGAGAAAAATTCAATTTTTGAAAGTAATCTTGAAGAAGTCGAACTCGAATTAAAACAAGACGGTATTTTCTTCTTTTACTCGGACGGTTTAACAGAAGCAATGAATACAAAACGTGAAGAATACGGAACGGAAAGAATAATCGAAATCCTCTCCGAAAACAGAAAGGAACCCTGCGAAGAGATTGTGAAAAAAATTGAGAGTGACGTAACAAAATTCCGAGGCGGTGCAGAACAAAATGATGATATAACATTTGTAATAGTAAAAACTTAAAAAAAACTATAAAATGATAAAAAGATATTCAAGAGAACAAATCTCGAAAATCTGGTCTGACGCGAATAAATTCAGAATCTGGCTGGATATAGAAATCGCAGCCTGCGAAGCACAGCATAAACTCGGGAATATTCCTCTGAAAGCTTTACGAAATATTAAATCGAATTCACACTTCAAGATTGAGCGAATATCGGAAATAGAAGAAACGGTAAAACACGATGTAATTGCGTTTTTAACGAATTTATCGGAGTACGTCGGACCGGATTCAAGATACATACATCTTGGTATGACAAGTTCAGACATTCTGGACACGGCTTTATCCGTACAGATGAAACAGGCAGGCGGATTAATAATAAAAGACCTGCTTGAATTAAGGAAAACACTGAAAACCAAAGCAAAGAGATACAAAAATCTGTTGATGATTGGCAGAACACACGGAGTACATGCAGAGCCGATAACATTAGGTTTAAAATTCGCATTATGGTATGATGAGACAAACCGTAATATAGAGCGATTAAGAAATGCAGTAAATAATATTTCCAGAGGGAAAATTTCCGGTGCAGTGGGAACATACGAGCACATATCGCCTTATGTAGAAAAATACGTATGCAAAAAACTCAAATTGAGACCTGCAAAGATATCCACTCAAATTATTCAAAGAGATTCACACGCTGAATATATGGGTGTACTTGCAATTATTGCTTCATGCATTGAGAAATACAGTACAGAAGTCAGGCATCTTCAAAAAACCGAAGTACTCGAACTGGAAGAGTCATTCACTGCCGGACAAAAAGGTTCTTCTGCAATGCCTCACAAGAAAAACCCGGTTACAGCTGAACAATTATCAGGTTTAGCAAGAGTAATAAGAGCGAATTCAATCGCCGCTCTGGAAAATATTTCACTGTGGCACGAAAGAGATATTTCGCATTCATCTGTGGAACGAATAATTATTCCGGATTCTACAATCCTTACGGATTACATTTTATATAAATTCAATCTTCTAATAAAAAATATAACAGTTTACGAAGATAACATAAGAAAAAATCTTGAAGCGACAAAAGGTCTGATTTTTTCACAAAACTTACTTCTCAAACTGATAGAAAAAGGGATGACAAGGGAGAGAGCCTATAAAACAGTACAGGAACTTGCAATGAAATGCTGGAAAGAAAAAACGGATTTTAGAAAACTAATAGAAAACACCAATAAACTCAAAGATTTTTTAACTGCAGACGAAGTAACAGATATTTTCGATTACTCGAAATCTTTAAAATACGTCAATAATATATTCAGGAATACGGGAATAAATTAAAGAAGAGTATATTTCCGTCTCAACTCAATCACCTTTCCTATAATAGAAAAAGGTTTATTAATAATTGCCTTATATTTTACATTAGATGCTTCGAGGTATGCTTTTATTTTTGTTTTTTTTAACCTCTTCACTGTTGCTTCATCCTCAAGCAGTGCTATAACTATATCACCATCGTCCGCAGATTCCTGTTTTCTAACAAGCACAATATCTCCGTCATAAATTCCCGAATCAATCATACTGTCGCCTTTTACTTTGAGTGCAAAGTGGAGTTTATGTCCTTTTTGATTTTTCTCCCGCATTATATACCCCTGAATATTGTTATCGGCGAAAATCGGTTCACCTGCCGCTACGTTTCCGTAAAGAGGAATAAGGTTGCAATCCTGTTTTGTTTTTTGTAAATATATTCCTTCGCTGTTTTTTATTATGCGAAAACCTCTGGCTTTATTTTTAATTTTTTCAAGATAACCTTTTTTTACAAGTACGTAAATATGGTCCTGAACAGTACCTATAGTAAGAGAAAACCCGTTACAAATATCCATAAATGTCGGAGGATAGGCGTTATCCGACATGAATTTTTCGATATATTCGAGTATTCTTTTCTGTTTTTTTGTCAATTTATCCATATTTAAATATGGCATAAAAATTTATGATATTCAAGTCTTTTTTTATGACTTTTTAAAAGGCAATTTTTAGGTTAAATTTTAAAATTGAAAGATATCTTATGCTGAATTTTACATATAATAATCCTACAAAAATTTTGTTCGGAAACAATCAGCTAGTGAATCTGTCGTACGAGATAAAAAAATATTCCGACAGGGTGTTACTTGCTTACGGAGGGGGCACTGTTAAGAAAACAGGATTATATGATAGGATAATTTCGAATTTAAAAAAGGAAAGTATTTTTTTTACTGAACTCTCCGGAATTCAACCGAATCCTAGAATTACGAGCGTTCGGGAAGGTATCAGATTATGCCGTGATAATAAAATCGGTTTTATACTTGCGGCAGGCGGTGGCAGTATAATAGACTGCTGCAAAGCAATTTCCGCAGGTGTAAATTACGACGGCGACCCGTGGGATTTTCTGACAAAACATCCACCTGTAAAAAATCCGCTGCCAATCGGAACAATACTCACACTCGCTGCAACCGGTTCGGAAAACAACGGATATGCAGTAATAAGCAACGATGAAACAGAAGACAAACTCTCGATGGGAGCCGACTCACTCAGACCGAAATTTTCGATTTGCGATCCGGAGTTGACATTTACCGTAAACAGGTGGCACACAGCAGCAGGAGCAGCAGACATTATGAGTCACATATTCGAGCAGTATTTTAACATTGTCGAAGGTGCAGATGTACCCGACAGGATAATGGAAGCGATTTTAAAAGTAGCAATTAAATACGCACCGATTGCGGTAGAGCAGCCTGACAACTACGAAGCAAGAGCAAACCTTATGTGGGCAAGCAGTCTTTCACTATGCGGACTGACCGCATCGGGAAAAGGCGGCGGAGACTGGGCAGCACACGCGATAGAGCATGAATTAAGTGCAGTTTTCGATGTAACACACGGAATCGGACTTGCAATACTTTTCCCAAATTGGATGAAATATTGTTTAAGCGATGAAACACTACCCAGATTCATATCGTATGCTAATAACGTTTGGAATATCAGCACAACAGAAAAATACGAAACTGCAAATCTTGCAATTGAAAAAACAAGAGAATTTTTTAATTCTATAGGCATACCATCTACACTTAAAGAAATCGGCGTGAAGGAAGATAGATTGGAAGAAATGGCTGCAAAAGCAGTTAGATACGGACCGATAGGAAAGTTCAAATTACTTAATAAAGAAGACGTACTGAAAATTTACAGGATGTCATATTAATGATTGACCACAAAAAAATATCGGAACTTCGCAGAAATTACAAAATAAAAGAATTATCTGTATCTCAGGTTGAATTAAATCCGTTCACTCAGTTCGAGATATGGTTTAACGAAGCATTAGAGTCAAGAATAACAGAGCCGAATGCTTTTATTTTAGCCACAGCCGACAATAAATGCAAACCGTCTGCGAGAACACTTTTATTAAAAGATTTCAACGAAAAAGGATTCGTATTTTATACAAATTACGAAAGCAGAAAGGGAAAGGAACTCGAAGAAAACAATCAGGGGGCAATGTTATTTTTCTGGGCTGACCTTGAACGGCAAATCAGAGTCGAAGGAAAAATTACAAAAATAACGCAGGAAGAAAGTACAGAATATTTTAAGACAAGACCATACAAAAGCAGGTTAGGTGCCTGGGCATCAAACCAAAGCACTGTAATAGAAAGCAGGTTTGTAATAGTAAAGAAATTCATCAAATTTCTGATTAAATTCGGAACAAAGAATATACCTGTGCCTCCATATTGGGGCGGATACAGATTAACACCCGAAGAATTTGAATTCTGGCAGGGCAGAGAAAACAGATTACACGACAGAATCCGGTACAGAATGGAAGACGAAAGTTGGAAAATAGAACGTTTATCACCTTAGAGAAAAATAAATTTTTTTATAAATTTAAATTATAAGGAGTCAAAATGAAAAAGTTATTATTTTTATTACTGGGTGTCTTATATATTTGTCCGTCATTATTTTCTCAGCCGAAAATAACTTTGAGTGATTTACTGATTAAGACAGAATTAAATCCGGCAATACAAAGGAATGCAGCAGAACTTGCAAAAACTTACAACCTGCCGGTTGAAATTCTGATAAAAGATGTAGCATTTATCGTTGCAAAAGACATCGAAAACGGCAAAGTCGTTTACGCCGTTATGACGAATTTTTTGCATCCGTCCAAAGACGGTTACACTGCATTTTATGAGGATATCGAAAAAAAATTCGACTTTTCGAAAGCAAGAATAAGATACGGCGACGGTACTGAAATAAACAACAGCGGAATTAATGTTACGATTTCTCCGAGAATTTCAACTAAACTTTATATGGTACCAGACTGGACTGCAGACAGGGTTATGGCATTCGATTTCAACACAGGCGACCTTGTTGACCCGAATTTCATACCAACAAATAATCCGAATTTACAAAGTCCGAAACATGCTTTACAGCGTTCAGTAACAAGAATTCTTGTCTCCGACCAGATAAGCGATGCTGTTCAGGAATATGATTCAAGCGGTGTATATATAAGACTCTTTGCGCCGGCAAGCGGTATAAATCCGGCAATTATGGATAATATAAGAGGTATTGCTTTCAAACCGAACGGTAATTTACTCGTTACTGTTGCTTCCAGCGGTAATGCAAATACAGTTCAGGAATTCGATACTGGCGGAGTTCATCTCGGAACATTTATATTAAGTTTGCTCAACAGCCCATTTGCTATTCTTTACAGAACTTCCGATATACTCGTAACAAACTCAAGCGGCACAAATGATGTAACAAAATATGATTTTAACGGCAGTTATCTGGGAAATTTCATTACGAACGAATTGAACTTCCCGCAACAGATTATCCAGCTGCCAGATACCAACCTTGCTTTATGCGAATTCAGCGGAACAGGTTCCGGAATAAAAATTTACACGCCAGCAGGAACACTTCTGCAGACTCTGAGCGGTGTTACCGGCAACAGAGGAGTGGTGAAACTTCCGGGCGGAAATTTCCTGACTACTAACGGTACAGGCTTACATGAAATTGACGATACGACCGGTGCATTGGTCAGGACAATTGTTTTTGAAGCGAGTTTACAATATCTGTCAGTATTTGACCCGTATTATATCAGCGGAACAAACAATACAACGATAACAACACCTTCTGAATACAAGTTATACGATAATTACCCGAATCCATTTAATCCTTCAACAACTATAAAATATTCTGTTCCGAAATCAGGTTTTGTGAAACTGGAAGTTTACGATGCATTGGGCAGGAATATTAAAGTACTCGAAAATACACAAAAGCAGGCAGGAACATATGAAATATTATTCGATGCTTCAGGTCTTCCAAGCGGCGTATATTTCTACAAAATATCCATCGGCGACTTTACAGACACAAAAAAAATGTTGTTGATAAAATGACGGAAATCATTTTATCAGAAATCCCGATGTACTTTATCGGGAATATTCATCAAATAATTTTTTTCAAAATAAGTTAAAACACAGAGGCACAGAGACACAGAGAAAAAATTCTAAATAATAAAAGAAAAATAAACACAGAAACACAGAAATAATTTAAACAGGGGGTACTCTTACCCCCTTGTTATTTAACATACTAAATCCCCTCCTGCCATACTGTTGTACTCTAAGGTTAACTAGATTCATCATCTCTTCTAATTTTGTAAAAAAGAAAAAATATTCATTTTAATACTCTAATTTTTTTTTATCTCTTATATTTCACTAAACTCCCCCCTTTTGTCTTAATTATTATTTACCGTTTTTTATTTGCTATTTATTATTTACTATTTGCTAATTACCATTTTTTTCATTTCCTGCTTATTAACCATATATTATATCATATGTTATATGTTATATGTCATATGTTAATGTTCTTTACCAATGTTATAACTTGAAACTACAAAAAGATATAACTAATTTATTGTTTATTTATTAAAAAATTTAATTAATTATGACACATATTTATAAAGAGCCGGCACCTTATAAGAAAGGCGAGTTGAACCCTTTCGAGCAAATGATGATAAGGTTTAACAAAGCAGCCGATTTATATAAATTAGATAAAGGATTATACAATTATTTAAAAAATCCCGTAAAACAGGTTATTGTATCAATACCCGTTCCCATGGATGACGGGAGGTTGGAAGTTTTCGAAGGATACAGAGTAATTCATAATAACGTATTGGGACCTTCCAAAGGCGGAATCAGGTATGCACCGGATGTTGATTTAGATGAAGTAAAGGCACTTGCTTCCTGGATGACCTGGAAATGTGCAATAGCAAACATCCCTTTCGGGGGAGCAAAGGGTGCGGTAAAATGCGACCCGACAAAACTAACGAATTCCGAAATAGAAAAAATAACAAGAAGATATACGGCAAATATGCTTGAAATATTCGGACCTGATACCGACATACCTGCCCCAGATATGAATACAAACGAACAGATAATGGCATGGATAATGGATACGTATTCGATGCACACACGAAAAACCGAAACAGGCGTAGTAACCGGCAAACCGATTGCTATGGGCGGTTCCAGAGGCAGAAGAGAAGCAACCGGTCGGGGTGTTATGATAGCCACTCTTGCGGCACTTGAAAAGAAAGGTATCAGTCCGGAAAATACGACAGCTGCGGTTCAGGGTTTCGGAAACGTGGGTTCGGTAAGTGCACAGCTCTTATCGGAAAAAGGAGTAAAAATTGTTGCTATAAGCGATATATTCGGCGGTTATTATAATTCAAAAGGAATAGAAATCAATAAGGCACTTGAATATGTTGCAAAGAATAAAACACTCGAAGGATGCAAAATAGGAGATAAAATTACAAACGAAGAGTTGCTCGAGTGCGAATGTTACACTTTAATACCTGCGGCACGGGAAGACCAGATATCGAGTGAGAATGCAGGCAGAATAAAAGCGCGTTTAATCGTCGAAGGAGCAAACGGACCGACTGCCGCAGAAGCAGACCAGATTCTCTCAGACAAGGGAATTATGGTAATTCCTGATATTCTTGCAAATTCGGGCGGAGTAATCGTGTCTTATTTCGAATGGGTACAAGACAGAATCGGATATTTCTGGGACGAACCGGATATAAACAGCAGGTTAAACAGATTAATGACCGAAGCATTCCAGAACGTTTATAAGTATGCAATCGAATTCGAAACCTCTCTCCGTATCGGCGCATATATTTATGCAATAGACAAAGTATCGAATGTATTAAGATTGCGGGGAATATACGGTTAAAGTCAAAGCCGTTTAAAAGCGGCTTGGAAATCTATGCAAAAAAAAAATTATCCGCTAATATTGTTAATTATTTTCCTGACGAATGCGTTAAATGCACAGAATTTTTCAGGAAACGAATCCAATCTGGAAATAATCGACAAATTAACAGACAAAGCGGCTGAAAGCATATTCAATTTCATTATTGAAAAAGGAAAAGAAAAAAAATATTATCTTGGCTTTGGAAAAGAATCGGACAAAACCGATTATTTGAACAGCAAAATCAAAACAAAATTTGCAGATTATAAAATAATTTCCGGTGAATACAGCGGAACAGCAGATTATAATTTTTTTTTTGATACAATTGAAATCAAAGTCAGATATACGGACATTTACACTAAGAACATAATCGGAAGTAAATACGTAAAAAGAGATATAATGGTTCATTTAAAAGGAAAAATATCCGATGCGGCAAACGATACTAATCTTTTAATATTCAACTCTAAAAAAGTTTATAAAGATGAATTTGACTATGATAATATTTATGCAATCGATAAAAGCCGCTACGGATTTACTACTGCAGCAGTACCGGAACAGAGTTTTTTTAATAAAATACTAATTCCCGCGATTATTGTAACGGCAACAGCGGCAATCATCGCAGCATTTTTTTTCGTAAGAAGCAAGTAAGTTAATAATTATTTTGAAAAAATTTATTTACATAATCTGGATTTTACTGTTCGGCTTGTTAATTCATTCCTGCAGCTCGGGATTAAAAGTTACAACCGACATTGATAACCCTCAGGAAGCGTTTAATATTGCAATGAAAAATTACAAGAACGAGGATTATCTGCAGGCAATACAGGATTTTTCATATATAAAAATAAAATTTTCCGGTTCGAATGTAGTCGATAAGTCGCAATACTATCTTGCGATGTCGTATTTCAACAGAAAGGAATATATTCTTGCGGCTTATGAATTCGAAAATATGCTGAAAAATTATCCGGTCAGCGATTTAATCGTACAGGCAAGATACAATTATGCAATGTGTTATTATAATCTTTCGCCGAAATGGAGTCTCGACCAGATTTACACAAAAATCGCAATAAACGAATTTCTTAATTTCATTTCTCTCTATCCGAAAGATAAACTCGCCCGGGACGCACAGGCAAAAATCGCCGAGCTACGGAATAAACTTGCTTATAAACTGCTTCAAAACGGGAAATTATATCTCGATATGGTAAATTATAAATCTGCGATAATATATTTCGATTATGTGCTTAACGATTATTTCGATACTGATTACGCCGAGGAAGCTTTATACTGGAAAATATATTCGTTAATAAAAAGATTGAAAAATACAGAGGCAATTCATGAAATAGAAAGATTCGAGAAAAAATTTCCGAAGGGAAAATACTATAAAGACGTTCAGAAATTAAAAAAAGATGTATGGTATCAATAAAGAACAAAAATTTAAAACCCAAAAAAGCTTCATCTTCAAAAGTGGAGATGATGGAATATATTATGCCGGCAGATACCAACACACTCGGAAATTTGAACGGCGGAAAATTAATGTACTGGATAGATATAGCAGGGGCGCTTGCAGCGGCAAGGCATTGCAATAATATATGTGTAACGGCGGAAGTTGACAGATTAACTTTCAAAAAGCCCATAAAATTAGGAGACATAGTAAGATTAAAAGCATCAGTAAACAGAGCGTTCAATACATCGGTCGAAACAGGTGTAAGAGTCGAAGTGGAAGATTTAAAGACAGGGGAACTGATACACACCAATAGTGCATATTTAACGTTTGTTAATATAGACAAAAAGACAGGTAAATCCATACCCGTACCTCAATTAATACCCGAAACATCTGAAGAGAAGAGAAGATACAAAGAAGCCCTCAAAAGAAGAGAAGCCCGCCTTTCGAAAAAATAACATCATAATAAATGTCAGATACAATCGAATTAATATGCAGGGATATCGGAAAAGACTATGAAGGCAGAACAATATTCAGGAATATAAATTTTGAATTAATTAATCCATCCTCTCTTGCAATCACAGGAAGAAACGGTTCGGGAAAATCCACACTAATAAAAATAATAGCTAATTTAATCAGACCGACATCCGGGTCCGTAGAAATTTTTAAAAACAAGGTAAAACTCGAAAAGAAAAGCCATTACACTGTTTTTGGTTTATCGGCACCATATTTGAATCTGTACGATGAATTGACCTGCAGAGAAAATCTTGAATTTTATTACAGCCTTTGTTTCTCGGGCAATAAAGAAAAAATCAAACAAAGAAAAGATACAATAGATTTTTTACTGAATAAAGTTAATTTATTAAATCGAAGCGAAGAATTGTTAAAAAGTTATTCGACAGGAATGAAGCAAAGAATTAAGTTATGTTTCTCGGTTTTGAAAGACCCGCCTGTTTTATTGCTCGATGAACCAGGTACAAACCTGGACGATGATGGCATGAAAATTTTAAAAGAAATAGCCGAAGAGCAGAAAAGAAAAGGTATTTTAATAATTGCAACCAATGAAAAGGACGAAGCGGAATTATGCGATACCAAACTGAATATTGAACAATTCTCGACATAATAATTCCACACTGAAAACATACAATTTTAACATTCAATCAAAATTTTAACATTTATTTTAAAGTGTATTATTTTTAAATTTGTATCAGGTGATGGAGTTCACTTTTTAACCGCTAAATTAAGCTGATAACTCCTAAAAATTTTAATTATATCAATAATAGGAGTTATTATGCATACAGATTATATCCCAATCATTATAGCAGGATTAGTATTGGTTTCAAGTCTGATTTCACTTCGACTTGGAATATCAGTTGCTATCATAGAAATTTTAATCGGAACAATTGCAGGAAATCTCGGATTAGAAACCCAGAACTGGATGATATATTTAGCAAACTTTGGAGGTATAATTCTTACGTATCTGGCAGGTACAGAAATCAATTTATAAGTAATGAAAGAGAACTTTTTTGAAAGTTTTTCTATCGGTACGCTTTCATTTCTTTTACCTTTTATCGGAGCTATGTTATTCACATACCTATTTTCCCAATGGTCTTTACAAGCTTCTATGATAGCAGGTTGTGCATTATCCACAACATCACTTGCCGTTGTTTATTCCGTACTTGTTGAAACAGGACTTTCAAATACAAACATAGGAAAAAGAATCATGTCTGCTACATTTATAACAGATATGTGGACAGCATTAACTTTAAGTATTATTTTCATCAAACCGACTTTATACACATTGTTATTTGTATTCATTTCTGTTTTTTTGATAATCATATTTTACAAATTTTCGATTTATATATTACGAAATCCAAGATGGGCAAATAAAATTAACGAACCGGAGATAAAATTTATTTTCTTTATTTTATTTGCTTTTATATATTTTGCTAAACTCGGGGAAGGACACGCTGTTCTTCCTGCTTTTATCCTGGGACTCATTATGTCCAAACATTTTTATGAACAACGCAAAACAGTAGTCGTAAGGAATAAACTCAGAACGGTTGCTTACGCAATTGTAACACCTCTCTTCTTTATTGTAGGAGGTATGCACATTTCTTACAAATTGATAATAGCTTCTATTGGACTTTTTCTCGTTCTTTTCGCTGTAAAAATGATAATGAAGTTTATTGGCGTGTATTTTCTTGCAAAAAAATACATACAAAACGGCTCGATGTATACTACTCTATTAATGAGTACTGGTTTAACATTCGGGACAATCTCAAGTTTGTACGGATTACAGACAGGTATAATAAATGAAGTTCAATATTCTGTATTAGTAGGAATAGTTGTTGCAAGTGCAGTCATACCAACTTTCATTGCACAGAAATGGTTTATGCCTCAACACACTGAAGATTTATACGAGAATGGTAATAAAGATTAACACAAAAACAGAAACAAAGTCTTATTTTTAATTGTTAATTGTCAACATATTCTCGGCAACTGTTCACCGCTGAACATATCCACAATTCTTGAAGCCCCATAAATATTTTTCATAACAACAAGTCTGTTCTTTTTATCACCGACCACCTCCCCTATTACAGAAGCATTTTTTCCATCTTCAAATCCTGAAATTATTTTCACAATTTTTTCAGCGTCAGACTCTTTTGCAATAACAACAAACCTTCCTTCATTTGCCACATACATCGGGTCAAATCCGAGAATTTCACACGCAGACCGTACATCATCGCGTACGCTAATGAAGTTTTCATAAAGCAACAATTCCTTCTCTGAAGTTTCGGCAATTTCAACCAGAGCACTGGCAAGACCCCCACGCGTTAAATCACGCATACAATGTATTTCAATACCTGCATCTAATAATTTTTCAACTATAAAATTTAACGGAGCACAATCACTTACAATTTCCGTCTCGAATCCAAGATCCTCTCTCGATGAAATAACTGCAATACCGTGTCTTCCGATGTCACCGCTTAATATAATCTTATCCCCCTGCCTGACTGAACGGGGAGAAATACCGAGTTTATGATTAATTATACCAATACCGGAAGTATTAATAAACAAACCATCCCCTTTTCCTTTTTCTACGACTTTTGTATCTGCCGTAATAATTTCCACATTACATTTCTTACAGGCATTTTGAATTGAACAGGAAACTTTCCATAGATTTTCCATTGAAAATCCTTCTTCGATAATGAAACCAGCACTAAGAAAAAGCGGTTTTGCTCCGCACATTGCCAGGTCATTGACCGTGCCGTAAACCGCTAGTTCGCCTATATCACTGCCCGGAAAAAATAAGGGGCTGATAATATACGAGTCGGTTGTGAAAGCGAATTTTATTCCGCCCGATTCAAATACTGCTCCGTCGTGTTTTTTTTCAAGGTACTCATTCGAAAAAAGCGGAAAGAAAAGTTTACCGATTAAATCGTTCATCAACTTTCCCCCGCCTCCGTGTGCAATTAAAATTTCCTTGTAATCTTTTATAGGTAAAGGACAGTTAATCATTTCTATGCTTCGTAATAAAGATGAAATTCATAAGGATGAGGTCTGAGCTGCAGTTCATTTACTTCCTTTGTCATTTTATACTCAATCCAGGTTTCTATTAGTTCATCTGTAAAAGTGCTTCCCTGTTTTAGGAATGAATTATTTTCACCGAGATGGATGAGTGCAATTTCGAGCGACTGCGGAGTTTGCTTTATTTTTTTTCTTTCTTCGGTGCTCAGGCGGTAAATATCTT
This sequence comes from Ignavibacteria bacterium, assembly GCA_016873795.1. Classification (GTDB taxonomy): domain Bacteria; phylum Bacteroidota; class Ignavibacteria; order Tepidaquicellales; family Tepidaquicellaceae; genus VGWA01. The sequence continues at coordinate 9,979 of VGWA01000015.1, read as the reverse complement.
TATCAACAGGTTCACCAGGTTCTATTTTATTTATTATACCGTCAAGTCCTGCAAGCAGCATAGCGGAGAAAGCAAGATATGGATTTGCCGAGCCGTCCGGACAGCGGAATTCGATTCTTTTTGTGTCAGGACTGTCATTATAAACAGGAATTCGAACTGCGGCGCTCCTGTTTCTTACCGAATAGGCAAGATTGACAGGTGCTTCATAACCGGGTACGAGTCGTTTATAAGAATTAGTAGTCGGATTAGAAAATGCAAGTATAGAAGGAGCATTTTTAAGAATACCGCCGATAAAGAATAATGCAGTCTCGCTTAATCCGCCGTACTTTTCTCCTGCAAAAAGAGGTTTTCCCTCTTTCCAGAGGCTAATATGTGTATGCATACCGCTTCCGTTATCACCGAACAGCGGTTTAGGCATAAAAGTAGCTGTTTTTCCGAATTCCCGAGCCGTGTTCTTAACTATATATTTGAACATTTGCAGATTATCGGAACTCTCGAGCATCGGTGCATATTTAAAATCTATTTCAGATTGTCCTGCAGTAGCGACTTCGTGATGCTGAGTTTCGACATCGATACCGACCTGCAGTAAATATTCAACCATTTTATTTCTTATATCATTGGTCGAATCAGAAGGCGGTACAGGAAAGTATCCTTCTTTTGGTCTGATTTTATGTCCGAGATTTACTTCTTTTTCACTGCCGGTATTCCAGTATGCTTCGATTGAATCAATCCGATGCCAGCTGGAATATTCATTAACATTATAAGCAATATGGTCGAGTATAAAAAACTCCGTTTCCGGACCAAAGTATGCCGTGTCAGCGATACCCGTCGAGAGTAAAAAGTCTATTGCTTTTTTGGCAATGAAGCGGGGGTCGAGGTCATACTTTTTCTTTGTCACCGGGTCATATATATCGCAAATCATACTCAAACTTCTGTATTTGATAAACGGATCGATTCTGGCAGTCGAAGCGTCCGGTATTACCAGCATATCCGATTCGTTGATTTTTTTCCAGCCTCTGAAAGATGAACCGTCAAAGCCGAATCCCTTATAGAAACTTTCTTCCGTAAGTTGAGTTACCGGAACGGAAAAATGCTGCCACTGTCCGGGTAGGTCAGTGAAGCGTAAATCAATCATCTTAACTTCTTTATCCTTGATGATTTTAAAAACGTCATTGATGTTTTTAAGTTTTTCTTTTTCTTCTTCTATTGGATTTTTCAAGTGCATATATTATTGTATCAGCTTTAGATTTCAAAAAATTTATTAATGTTTATGTAAATCTTTGTGGAGAAGATATTTGATTTCTTTGGTTTTATTTCTTCCGAACAAGTCTGCTAATTTTTTATGTAAATCCTTGTCGTTTTGAGATTTGAGCATATCGATTATGTAATCAATAACACTTGGCAGAAAAACATTCTCCCGTTCATAATGATTTCTCTTACTGTTCAGCATTTCCGCTGATTCGTAACAGGTTTTCGAAAGTGAAGGAAGTTTTTTAAGTAATTCGGGGTTATCGGTAATGTTACCTTTGACGTACAGTTCATTTGCAATCTGAAGTGCCCTGTCGTTAGTCAGTCCCCAATCGGCAGCCATAGTAATTCCGGCAAGCAACAGATGTGCGTTGGCACTTCCGTCGGGAGTTCTTAATTCAATAGTCTGCATATTTTCATGTTCGAAAGGCGTAAATGCACTTTCAGGATTAACAACTTTTGCAAGATTATGTACTGCAGCCCATCCGAGCGGAACTCTGATTAATACACTTCTGTTCGAATCGCTCCAGCAAACTTTTGTAGGCGCCTCCTGGTCGGGTACAAGTCTCATATATGAAGAAGTAACAGTATTTCCGAATGCAGTCAGAGTATTGGCATAGTGACACAGTCCTCCGATTAACCTTTTTGCGGTTTCCGTCAGGACACCCGAGGAATCCACTAAAGCATTTTTTCCGTCTTTTGTAATTCTTACATGAACATGCATTCCGTTTCCTGCGTAACCGTCCTCGAGTTTAGGTGCAAAAGTAGCAAGCATACCGTTTTGGAATGCTATATTTCTTATCAACCATTTTGCAAGAACGATATTATCAGCAGTTTCATCAATCGGCGTCGGCAGCAATTCCACTTCGCATTGTTCGCCTGTCTTTCCGTTAATTTCCTCATATCCGCTTTCGATGCATTTAATAAAGCCAACTTCGCTGTGCACATATTTCACAGCCGAAGTAATTTGAGTAATATTTTTTAATATTTCCGAGAGGACTTTACCGGCTTTGTACCAGGGTGATGATGCCTGATACCCTCCTTGTGGCGGCATCATATAAAGCGGAGTATTATAATTCCAGAACAGATAAAACTCGAGTTCGCCGAGTGCGAGTATTTCCATACCCGTATCTTTTTTAAAGAGTTCATACGCTTTCAGAAGTATATTATCCGGAGTAAAAGGAGCGAGGTACCCGTCCCGCGAAAGATATCTGCACACAAAATCAAGACTTCCGGAATCGAAAGGATTAATAAACGCCGATTTATAAATAGGAACAATATACAGGTCTGATATTCCCGGGTCAACCATTCCTTTGAACAAGGAACTGCCGTCTACACGCTCGCCTTCCGTTAAAATAATTTCAGCGTCCCGCCTGCTTGGAAGAGGAATTTTCAATTCTTTCAGTTTGCCGTCGAGAGCCGTATAATGGAAAGTAATTCTTTCCAGTTCTTTCATCTCGATAATTTTAAGAAGGTCGTCTCTTGTGAATTCTTCTTTTGGTTTATCGAGTAAAACACTCAACGGATTTGCAAGAACATATTTATTCATATCGATAAATATTTAATTATTAAAATTAATTTTTTTATATTTAAAGTAAGCCGAACAGGCACCTTCGGAAGAAACCATAGTCGGACCTAAGGGATGTTCGGGAGTACAAAGAGTTCCAAAATGTTCGCATTCCGAAGGTTTCTTTAATCCCTGCATAATCAATCCGCTGATGCATTTGTGAAGCGCATCGCTGTTCGTTTCGTATCTGATTTCGACATTAAATTTTTTTTCGGCATCGAAAGCCGAGAATTTTTCTTTCAATGCAAGACCGCTGTTTTTTATCAATCCGATTCCTCTCCAGTACATATCGGAAGTTTCGAATATATAAAACATAAGTTTTTTTGCTCTGATATTTCCTTCCTGTCTGACTACCCTGCTGTATGAATTTTCCACTTTCGGCTGATTGTTTTCGAGTAATCTGACACAGTTATAAATTCCTGTGAGAATATCCACAGGTTCAAATCCGGTAATTACAACCGGTACTTTATAATTAACAGATATTTTTTCATAATCTTCAGTTCCCATTATTGTACAAACATGTCCCGCCGCAAGAAATCCGTTTACAGTGTTTATTCCCGATTCAAGAATAAACTTAATTGCAGGAGGTACAAGAAAATGTGATGAAATAATCGAAAAATTTTTAATATTTTTCGAATGTGCCTGAAAGACCGAAGCTGCATTAGCCGGTGCAGTGGTTTCAAATCCGATTGCAAAGAAAACAATTTCCTTATCCGGATTTTCTTCGGCAATTTTCAATGCATCGAGCGGTGAATAGATAATTCTTACGTCAGCACCCAGTGCTTTTGCAGACAATAAATCCTTTTTCCTTCCGGGTACTCTCAGCATATCTCCATAGGAACAGAAAATCACACCGGGTCTAAGAGCAATTTCGACAGCAGCATCGATTTTTTCAGCAGGTGTAACGCATACGGGACATCCCGGACCGTGAACAAGTTTGATTTTATCCGTAATAATTTCTTCGATTCCGTTTTTTACAATAGAATGAGTTTGTCCGCCGCAAATTTCCATAATTTTCCATTCGCTTTTCGTCGTTTGATTGATTAATCCTGCAAGTTTTTTAACTGCGGGAGCACTGCGGTATTCATCAAGATATTTCAAATAAGATTATCCTTATTTAGTGAATCGAATTCTTCGAAAACTTTTTTTGCTTCTTCCTCATCGAGCAGAGACAGTGCAAAGCCCGTATGAACAATACAGTAGTCGCCTGTTTTCGCTTCCGGAATAAAAGAGATATTAATTTCTTTAATAATACCTCCGAAATCAACTTTTGCCATTTTTTCCATAGGTTCCTGACCGTAAATATCAATAATTTTTCCGGGCACTGCAAGACACATATAAAAAAATTAACTTTTAATTAAAGAAAAAGCCTGACCTGCAGAGATACCTCCGTCGTTCGGAGGAATTCTCTGATGCCAGTATGGTTTAAAATTATTTTGTTCAAGCAGTTTTATTGTTTTTTCGAGCAGATATTTATTCTGAAAACATCCACCGCTCAATAAAACTTTCTTTAATCCGCATATTTTTGAAATATCGAGAATTATGCGGGCGAGTGTATTGTGAAACTTCACTGATATTGAATTTAACGATAATTTATTAATTTTTTCAGTTATTATTTTATCTATAATCGGTCTCCAGTCAATGATAAGAGTTGATTTCGAATTCTCAATTTTATAATCGTAATAATCATCATTATCCGAATTAACGGTAAGAAATTCGAGTTCCATTGCTGCCTGTCCTTCGAAATTAACCTGATTTCTGAGTCCTAAAACAGCGGCTACGCCGTCAAATAGCCGCCCGACACTCGAAGTCTCTGGTGAATTAATTTTCCTTTTCAGCATTTCTCTCAAAAGATTTTTTTCTTTCGAGTTTAAAGAGAGTAAATTATCGGATTTTTCCGAATCATCTGAACCTGTTTCATTCAATAAGCTGAATGCAATGCGGTTAATTTTTTTAATACAAATTTCTCCGCCCGGCAATTTGAAATATTTGAAATGCGCCTTCCTCGAAATCCCGTTTTCATCAAATATAAAAAACTCACCGCCCCAAATTTTTCCGTCTTCTCCGTATCCTGTTCCGTCCCATGATACACCGAGTAAAGGAGGTTCGGTTTCGTTATCGAACATACAGGAAAATGTATGTGCAATATGATGTTGAATTTTTTTAACTTCGATTGATTGCTTGACTGAATATTTTGCGGAAAGATAATCCGGGTGCATATCGCAGATTATACAGTCAGGTTGTGTTTTATACAGTCTTTTAAAATCTTCGATAGTATTTTGAAATGTATTGTAAGATTCGGGAGTTCCGAGATTGCCGATATGCTGGCTAAGAAAGAACTTTTTATTCCCGGTTACGGCAATTGTATTCTTTAAATGACCTCCGACAGCAAGCATCTTTGTGTTTGATTCGATATCAACCGAAAGCGGAGCATATCCCCTCGCTCTCCGCAAAATCAGTTCCCTGTCATTTATAACCCTGACAATCGAATCATCAACGTGTCTTTCAATCGGTCTGTTATGAACGAGAAAATAGTCTGCAATATTCCCGAGTTTTGATATTGCTTCATTCTCATCAATGCAAATCGGTTCTTCGGAAAGATTCCCGCTTGTAGCAATCACAGGAAAACCGAGTTCTTTCATCAATATATGATGAAGCGGAGTATATGGAATCATAACACCGAGATACGGATTTCCCGGTGCAACGAATTTAGAGACATCATTGTCTTTTGCAAACAGCAATACAATCGGACATTGAGCTGAATTAAGAAGCCGTTCTTCAAGCGGAGAAACGTCACAATCGTTTTTAACCATTTGTATGTCCGGATACATAACTGCAAAAGGTTTTTCTTCGCGATATTTTCTTTTTCGCAGAAGTTTTATTGCATCGTCGTTTCTTGCATCGGCAATAAGTTGAAATCCGCCGAGTCCTTTTAACGCGATAATATTACCTTTCTTAATGAACTCAACACATTCGGCTGCTGCATCAATATTTTTGTTTAGAATTTTTTTTGAAGAATCCCACAGTTCGATATGCGGACCGCAAACGGGACAGGCATTCGGTTGCGCATGGAAACGTCTGTTTTCCGTATTCTCGTATTCACTCCGGCATTCCGAACACATACTGAATTTTTTCATCGTGGTATTCTGACGGTCGTAAGGAAGTGACGCTATAATCGAAAATCTCGGTCCGCAATTTGTGCAATTTGTAAACGGATATAAATACCGCCTGTCATCCGGATTAAAAATTTCGTCTCTGCATTTGCTGCAGGTTGCTATATCGGGTATAATTCTTACGGTTGGCTCGGAATGATTTTCGCTTTTCTTTATTACGAAATCATCATAATCCTTTAAATCGAGATATTTGAATTCGAGCGAACTGATAAAAGAAATATCAGGTTTTTCCTGCCCGATGGAAATCAGAAAATTTTTTAAATCGCTTTTGTTTCCTTCAGCTTCTATCATCACACCTTCGGGTGAATTAAGAACCCATCCCTTAAGATTATAACTTCGTGCAAGCCTGTAAATAAAAGGTCTGAATCCGACACCCTGCACTGTTCCCTGTATAAAAATTGCAATTCTCTTTTTCATAATATCATTAAGTAAAAAAACTGATTGATTAAGACTCAGGATTTATTATGAATCTGCTCTTGAAGCCAGTTGCACCATTCGTTTATTCCTTCTCCCGTAGTGCAGGATGTTTTAAATATTTTCAAAGACGAATTAATCAGCAAAGCATTTTTAATCAGTTCGTCAATTTTACAGTTAATATACGGCAGCAGGTCAATTTTATTAATAATAAGTACTGAGCTATTTCTGAACATTGCGGGATATTTCAGTGGTTTATCGTCGCCTTCGGCTGTGGACAAAATAGACACTTTCATATCTTCCCCGAGGTCATATCCGGAGGGACAAACGAGATTTCCGACATTTTCGATAAAAAGTATGCCCGTTTCTTTCAGTGCCATACTCGAGAGTGCATCCTGTACAAGTTTTGCGTCGAGGTGACAGGCACCGTTTGTAACGATTTGAACGACCGGTACATTATATTTGTCTACCCTCTTTGCATCTAAATCAGTCTGTACATCCCCTTCAATCACGGCGATATTGACTTTTCCTTTCAGAATACCGATAGTATTTTCCAGAATGCTTGTTTTTCCAGAGCCGGGAGAACTGACCATATTAAGTACAAAAATTTTTTTCTTCTTAAAGTTTTCCCGGTTTTGTGCCGCAATCTGGTCATTCTTTTCGAGAATTTTTCTTTCAATTGTTATTATTGACATAATTTATTTATTTATTATTCGATTTCAAAATTATCTATTTGCAGTTCCTGACCGCTTATTACTTCTACATCGCTTTTTCCGCATACAACACACACAAACAGGTAATCATCGGCAATAAACTCATGCCCGCAGTTATTGCATTTCGCTTTAATGGAAATATTTTCGATATTTAGTTTAGCACCTTCCATAATTGTACCTTTAGTCAGCACCTCAAAACAGAATTCGAGTGATTCGGGAACTACAGCCATCAATTTACCTATTTTCAAATTTATATTTACAATTCTGGTATTATTTTCTACGGGAATATCTTTAATATTATCGTTTAATATATCAATCAGACTTTGGGCAATCGAGATTTCGTGCATTATAAAATTTTTATTTTTCCTGCGGTTAAGGATAATAAATCTTTTTTTACCGTATCTATTAACGAAATACGAACTTCGGTGGTTAAAGATGCAGTATTCAAGTTATCATTTTTCGATTTGATTTCGGAAACTTTAATTTTATTTTTTTCAAGATACGATAAAACCGTATTTATAATATTATAATCAAATTCGAGTTTTAAAGTTTCACAAATAATTTTTTCGGTTATACCGGCATTTTCAAGACAGGAACAAGCCGCATCAAAATATGCTCTCCTAAGGTTTCCCGCACCGAGTTTAACTCCACCGAAATATCTTGTTACAATAACGATTAAGTTTGTCAGTTTGAATTTATCTATTGATTCAAGAATAGGTTTGCCGGAACTTCCCGAAGGTTCGCCGTCATCGTAGAATCTGAATAAATTTCCATCCAATCCAATCCGCCAGGCAAAAGGATGATGCGAAGCATCGAAGAATTTTTTTTTGACACCTGCGATTAATCGATTGGTTTCTTCGGCAGCATTTGCAATAAATGCCTGTGCAATAAATTTGGATTTATTAATTTTTATAATGGATGATGGCTCTTTTTTTATGGTAAGATACGAATCTATTTGAGTCAGCTGTCCCATCCTTCTTCTCCAATCAGCGGAACAAACCTGAAATCGGGATAATGTTTCTCGGTAACTTTCTCCTGATTTTCTTCTATAATTTTTTTAACAAGAACAATTTTCTGAGTATATTTATCACCCACGGGAATTACGAGTCTTCCGTCTATTTTTAACTGTGTAACAAGGGACTGCGGGACATGGGGAGCAGCGGCGGTAACAATAATACCGTCGAAAGGAGAATACTCAGCCCATCCTTTTGTTCCGTCGTCGGTTTTTATCTTTACATCGTAACCGAGTTTTTCAAGAATCTGTTTTGCTTTTTCGGAAAGTTCTGCTATTCTTTCAATGGAATAGACATCAGCACCGAGTTCCTTTAAAATTGCAGCCTGATAACCCGAACCTGTACCGATTTCGAGAACCTTATCACCTTCCTTTACGTTAAGCAGTTCCGTCATAAAAGCTACAGTATACGGCTGGGAGATTGTCTGGTTGCAGTCTATTGGAAGAGCATTATTGTCATAAGCCATTTTTTTCAGTTCATCGCTTACGAATTCTTCTCTTTTTACCTTTTCGATTGCATTTAACACCCGCGTGCTTTTAATCCCCATCAAAAGAAGTTCTCTAATCAGTTCTTTTTTAACAAGATTTAACATTTTATTAGAAGTCACAGTTACGATTCTTCCTTTTTCTTTTCTTGATTTTTCTTCTTCGATGATGAGGGTTTTTCGAAAACTTCCTTAATGGTTTTTACGACACTCTCGCTTCCCATAACATCTTTCAATTTATCTTCTAAATCTTTTCTGGATTCCGCTTTATGTAATTTACCGTCTTCGGCAATCGAGATTCGTTTTGTCTCTTCGGAGATAATAATCGCTATTGCATCCGAAACCTCGGTAATTCCGATTCCTGCCCGATGTCTTGTACCGAGCAGTCTTTTATCTGCAGTACTCATTTCGGTAAGCGGAAGGACACATCTTGCAGCCTCGATTTTATTATTATGAATAATCACTGCTCCGTCGTGCAGCGGGGATTTCGGATTAAAAATCGAGATTATCAGTTCTTTATTAATTTTTGCATGAAGTTTTTCGCCGGTATCTTCAACGTTCTGCAAGCCGGAAGTCCTGCTGATTACAATAAGTCCGCCCCAACCTTTTTTCTGCAAATCGAGGCAGGCTTCGACAACTTCATTAACATTTTCGTAAATATCTATCTTCAGAAATAATCTTGCAAATCTTGTTTTTCCGATTATCGATAGTACTCTTCGGATTTCCGGTTGGAAGAGAATAATAAATGCAATAACCCAGATATCCGTCAGTCTGCTTAACAACCAGCCGACCGCCTGCATATTCAAAACCTGAGCAAGCACTGAGAAACCGAGTATTAATAATAATGCAATAAAGATTTGAAAGGCGATAGTGCCTTTCATAATCATATAAAGCTTATAGATGACATACGTAATAATTAGTATATCAACTATGTCGATTAGTCTTACTGTTATAAATCCAATATTAAATAAATCCATATGACTTTAACCCGTTATTATAAAATACAAAAAATGCTGTCTTATTTAAATATAAAAGTAAATACAGTAATTATTTATCTGATTTCTTCTGTTTCGGGTTTTCTTATAATTATTTCCATTATTCCTGTAGTTTTGATATACTTTATCTGGCCATCATTTCTTGTATATACTCACTGCTGTCCAAAATAAAAATGGAACTTGAATAAAACATAAAAAACAATCGATTTTGGACAGATTTTTCGTTAAATAGAGGATATTTTAAAACAAACCCCCCTTATTATTTTTGGAGTTTAAAATATTTTTAGCTGTATTTCTTCAATTTCCTTGCCTGGAGGCTTAAAAGGTTCATTTAACCATTGTTCTAAACTAATTTTGACAAACAAATTAAAT
>VGWA01000014.1 GCA_016873795.1 Ignavibacteria bacterium | reverse complement strand
ATGAGAGAATAAAAGAGCGTGAAGAAAAAATCAGAACTGCGATTGCAAAAAGAATTGCTTATCGGACAAGAGATAATGCAGCATAAACAAATAATAAATAATAATTACTTTTCCAAAAAATTCGTTCAGAAAGTTTATTCTGAGAATTTTTTGGAAAAATTGTCGGATTTAGAACAAAACAATTTGTTAAACAATAAAAAATATTATCCTTATTTAGAAATGCATTTTGTCCATTTTGCCTTGAAGCATTACACAATTAAAAATTAAAAATTAATAATTAATAATTAAAAATAAGAAAAATTTCTTCTTTCGGTATAATAAGGATCAACCAATTAATAATTAATAATAAGAAATATTTCATCTGTCTGTACATTTCAGATTTATCATTATGATATAGAAAAAGAAACTTTTTATTGAAACTGATTTTTAAAAGTATAAAAAAAAGAGACTGCAGGTAATGCAGTCTCTTTCTCATTTTTGATAAGTATATATAATCTTTTATTTAATAAGCGTCATTTTCAGAGTTTTGCTGAATTCTCCTGCCTTTAGTGTGTAAAAATAAATTCCGCTGGAAAGGTTTGAAGCATTGAATTCAACTGTATGATATCCCGCTGTTCTTATATCATTAACAAGCGATTTAACTTCCCTGCCGGAGATGTCATATACTTTCAGTGTAACATACACATCTTTCGGAATTTCAAAATTTATTTTTGTTACGGGATTGAAGGGATTCGGATAATTCTGCGACAGATTAAACTTACCCGGGACACCTATTTCTACTTCATTCTGGAGATAATGATATTCATAATTTCCGTTATAGTCTATTTGTTTCAGTCTGTATGAGTATTTCCCGGTTAAAATATTATTATCTGTAAAAGAATAATAACTTGTTTGGGATACGGTTCCATTCCCTTTAACGAATCCGACTTTTACCCAATTATTGTATAAGCTATTTCTTCTTTCAACATCAAAACCATAATTATTTATCTCTGATGAAGTTGACCATAATAATGTAACAATATTATTATTTACATTATATGAAAAAGACGCTAGTTCAACATTCATTGGAGAACCCGATGTTGACCCAAAATAAAAAGTATTTGCTAAGTTTGAAAGATTCAAACCTGTTCGATTAACTTCAGGATTTGCAGTACTATTTGTGGCCGCAGAAAAACTGCCGCCTGCAACTTGTGTTCCGCGTGTTAGGCTCAAATGGTCAAGACTAACTACTCCACTAATACCATATCCATATAATCTTAAATCTGTTGTTTCAGTACCTAAATCTACTCCACTAGTACTAATTTGCCAATTCATATTGCTTCTGTATTCTATTGTTAGTGTACCATCTACAAATGATGCAACTGCGGTACTATTTGTACCATCAGTATACGTTGTAGAAATCAGACCTCCTGTAGTAATTGCTGAGTTTGAAAAGGCAATACGAACAAATCTGTTTGCCGTACTTGAAGTTCCTACACCAAATGGAAATAATAAACCTGATGCTATGCTTGTCGGAAGTCCGCTGTTGGATATATATCTCTCAATTGTGCCGCCTCCGATAAAATAACCTGAAGAATATGATAATGTACCTGTTGTTGAAGATGAAGAACCTAATGTAAAAATTCTTGTGTTTAAGTTGATATTTCCTTGTGTCATCGTCAAAGTACCTGTAATTCTTCTATCCCCAGGAAGAGTAGCATAAACATTTGCACCTGTGTTATTAATTGTAAGATTTCTCGGAGGAGAATCAAAAGGGCTCGGAAATTCTGTTGAATTCATTGTTCTGCTTGAAGATAAATTGTACTCTAATGTGCTGGAACTGCCGTAAACAAAAGCGCTCCCTGCTGTGGAACCACGCAACCTTAAAGTACCCAAAATCTCGACTGAACCTAAATTTCTAAGGTCTGTCCCTGAGCCGTTTGCAATAGTTAATGTTACTCCGCTGTTAACTACCAATGAACCTCCATCAATATATATTTGGTCTGCTGTCAAACTAATATCAACATTTACGGCTTCATAAATATTAATTTGACCGTCACTCGACGTTGGATAATTTGAAGCTGGTTCCCAGCTATCTCCATCCCACCTTTTCCATGTGTCTGTACTAGACCAATCACCTTCCTGAACTGTTCTATAATCACCAACTGATTGGCCAAATAATAAGTTAATAATACCTAAAAAGAACACAATTGATAATAAATATTTTTTCATTTCTTTACCCTCCTATATTTATTTCTCATACGATTAATTTATATATAAATTTAACAAACATTTATTAAATTAGTCAAGTTAATATTTTAGTATCATTATTAAGTAATTATATAGTAACAAAATCTATAATATCTTATCACAAAAAATTATTCTCATAATATCATTTACTCGTAGTCTATAAAGCTGGTTTACCAAACAAATTGGAGCCAGAAGTTGTTGTAAAAATATAAAAAGAACTGATTTTATCATCCTTGAGACTATTAACAACTAACACATCGACCAATTTACATTGATTTAAATTTACAAAAAAATTAACTTGCATAACTGTTGATAAACAATAGATTATAAACAGAGAGTTGCTCGAGCGGTTGAAGAGGCACGCCTGGAGAGCGTGTAAACGGGTAACCGTTTCGCGGGTTCGAATCCCGCACTCTCTGCAATAAACTCATTTCCCTGCCTCAAACAAAATTTTCACTTAAACATCAGCCATAATAATTTTTAAGTTAAGGGCCGCGGGTAATAAATACAGGCGGCCCTTGAACCAGGGGTAAACAAAATCGTTTAACAATTAAAAAAGGAAAGAACAGAAGAAAATTTATAGTTACATTTCTCTGAACACAAAAATTATTTCACACTAAAAAATTAATCCATTTGTCTTCTTAAAAATGCCGGTTTTACGGAATAATCTTCGTCAACATTGAAATCATCGAGTCCGAGGTCATCAAGCGACGCAGATTTTTGCGAGCTTTTCGCTTCAGAGAAATCGTTATTGATTTCAATATCCCGCCTCTTGAAAGCAGGCGTGTCATATTCTTCGGGATTACCGGATATCGTCGTTATCATAGGAGTTCTGGGTTTCTCAAAATTTATCGCTGTTTGTTTTACATCGCCCAAAGGAATTTCCTTTCTTATAACCGCACTGCCGTTAAAACCGGTGGCGATAAGCGTTACCATTAAGTCATCACCGAGAATATCATCGTCAACCAGTCCCATTATGTACTTTGCATCTTCGCCTGCTTCATTGACAATAATTTCGTTAATTTTTTCTATTTCACTCATTGTAATGTTTCCGTCGCTTGCAATATTAACAAGCACACATTTTGCGCCTTTTATTTTTATCTCATCGAGGATGGGGTTTAGCAATGCATCCTGTGCTGCTTTTTCCGCCCGGTTGTCCCCGCTTGCAATACCCGTACCTATCATTGCCTCTCCCATATCCTGCATAATTGTTTTCACGTCACTGAAATCAACATTGATTTCTCCGGTTTTCGTTACAATCTGAGAGATACCTTTAGTGGCATTATACAACACCCTGTCAACCAGTTCGAAAGCGTGCTTCTTTGTAGTATCTTTATTAATCAAAGCAAGAATTTTCTGATTAGGAATGACAATCAGGCTGTCAACTTCTTTTCTGAGTTTGTCTATTCCCTGCAGGGCAAGTTCCATTCTGGGTTTACCTTCGAACTTAAAAGGTTTTGTTACAATAGCAACGACAAGTGTATTGAGGCTTTTGGCAATATGAGCAATAACGGGTGAAGCACCGGTACCCGTTCCGCCGCCCATACCGGCAGTAATAAAGATCATATCGCTGCCTTCGAGTGCTCTTTGAATTTCTTCTCTGCTTTCTTCCGCAGCTTTTTCGCCGATATCATCCCGCATACCAGCCCCAAGACCGTTTGTAAGACTTCTCCCGATCTGGATTTTGACATCTGCTTTATTGATGTTCAGCGCCTGAGAGTCAGTGTTGATGGCAATGAATTCAACACCGTCGATTCCTTTTTCGACCATTGTGTTAATAACATTGCCGCCGCCGCCGCCGATTCCCACTACTTTTATGCGCGCTCCGTCATTGTTTGGTGTAATTAATGTAATTGGCATTTTGTTTACCCTTTCTTTTTTAATTGTTTATGTTGTTTATTTATTATATTCATTAAAGTATAAAAATTTTAAAGTTCATCGAACCATTCTTTAATTTTTGTCAAAATTCCTTTCGGAGTAAGCCTGTTCCGTCTTCTTCCCCGGCTTCGTGCTTCCACAGATCGTATATCGTTCAGCGTTTTAATATTATATAAAATAAGTCCCACACCGGTTGCAAAGATCGGGCTTTCAACTTCTTTTATCAGTCCGCCGGAAAGTCCTCTGGGTATGCCGAGATTCACTTCCATACCGAGTATTTCCTCAGCAAGTTCTTTTGTGCCTTTGATAAGCGAGCCTCCGCCCGTAATAACGACTCCCGCGTGGAGTTCCTTATGAATCTGCGAATTTTTTATTTCAACTGCCGCAAGCTCAAAAATATCCTGCATTCTGGCGTTGATAATTCTTGCAAGAATTGATTTTTTTGTTTTTTTAGGCACTTTTCCCCTGATTGATTCCACAACAATTTCATCATCATTAAGAATTTCCGAAACAGAAGCATATCCGAATTCTCTTTTAATCCGCTCCGCTTCGGTCTCCGATATGCCGAGTGCTTCGACTATATCATTAGTAACGAGACTGCCTGCAATTCCCACTCCGGCAGTATACTTCAGAACGCCTTTCTTAAAAACTGCAATATCGGTTGTTCCGCCGCCGATATCGAGCATCGCAACGCCGACTTTTTTCTCCGTGTCGTCAAGCACAGCAAAAGAGGAAGCGACAGGTTCAAGTACAATATCGTCGAGTTCGACGTCACAGCTTGTAACGCATTTTGATAAGTCATCAATCGAAGATACAAGTCCTTTTACAATATTCATCTTTGCTTCAAGCCGCAGTCCGTATGACCCGGCGGGCATATCGAAAATACCGTCTTTGCCGTCTATAATATATTCCTGCGGAATTACATCGATAATTTTAGTATCGCTTGGCAGTTTTATAATTCTTGCCATTTCGTATAATCTTTTAATATCATCTTCACTTATGACTTTATCAGGATTTTTTATTGCGATAATACTGCGGGTTGTGATACATCTGATATGATGTCCTGCAATTCCGACAAGAACGGATTTGACTGTAATACCGGATTTCAATTCCGCTTCATCTATTGCAGATTTAATAGACTGAGTTGTCTTGCCCGGATTCACGACTATTCCGCGGTGCAAGCCGTTTGAGGGGGAAAGTCCGACTCCGAGTATATCCAAACTTCCGTCTGTTTTCGGGCGGGCAACTATGGCACAAATTTTTGTTGTTCCCACATCCAGTCCCACAATGATATTATCATTGTAAGTTTTTCCTGTCTTTTTACTTTTTGCTGACATCCTGATTATTATTTATTTTTACAATTGCCTGATTTGAAAATCTTAAATCAACGTATTCAATTTTTTGATTTTTCACATTTATTACTTTTTGTTCGATAAAGTTTTTAAACTCCGAAAGCAACATCAGTAAATTAGCATACCTGTCGGGATTTTTTAAATCTACAACAGTGTATTTCGGAAAATAAAACGGAACTGAATTTTCGTTGCAGTAAACTATAATTCTTGTGCTGTCCGACAGATTAATTTCAGATATCATATTATGCAAAGTTCTTCCTTTTTTGAGTGCCTGCTGAATAATAAACATAGCCACTTTCAATTCATTTTTGTTTTGATTATCGAGTTTTTTATCCGCATCTTTAATCCGCAGACCGTTAATTACAGGCAGGTCATACAACTTCTCAAAATTATTAAACGGAAATATTTCCATATCATCGTCAATTAATCTGATTTCATTTCCGAGATTTAAGATGGCAACGGGTCTTTTTTCCGTGATTTCAATTATTAATTCAGAAGGCGGTTCTTTGCTGACATTTACTTTCTTAATTTCGGGATGTTTTTCGATTCTATCTGAAATAAATTTCAAATTAACTTCTTCGAGATTTACAGGCAGGTTTGTTCCGGTATCCGCCGTTAAGTGAGCCGTTTTCAGTATTTCTTCACCCGATATTGTGTAATTGCCCTTTATCGTAATTTTATCATATTCAACATTGCTTCTCCACCGATTGGCAAATATAACTATAGCAACAACCAGAATAATGACGAATAAAACTAATATTTTAAATTTACCGTTTTTAATATTTCTTGTTTTTTCCTCAGTCATTTTTACTGTTTTTTTTGGAATTCCACGCGGAAACAAATTTGCCGCACAATAATGTAATATCACCCGCTCCCTGAAATACGACTACATCGTCTTTTTGAACAATTTTTAATAATTTCCGAATTATTTCATCGTTATCAGCCGAATAACACGATTTAATATTTTTATATTTTTTCAATTCGTTCAGTATAAGTAAAGATGTTACTCCATCAATATATTTTTCTCTTGCGGGATATATTCCGGCAAGAATAATTATATCGCTTAAAGCAAGTGAATTTGCAAATTCACAGTAAAAATCCCTTGTACGGGTATAAGTATGCGGTTGAAAAACGGTTATCAGTTTTCCCTTAGAAATTTTTTTAAGTGCGGTTAACGAACAATATATTTCATACGGATGATGCGCATAATCATCGTATATTTTTATATCACCGTCATATTTCAGTTCCAGTCTTCTGCTTACCCCAACGAAACTTTCGATGCTTTTACGAAATGTTGTTTTATCTATACCCAATATATCCGAAACACAAAGTGCAGCAAGGGAATTTAACACATTATGTTCACCGATTATCTGCAAATTATAAAATATATTTTTAAAGCTGTAATTGTATTTATCGTTATATTTTCCATACATAATCAAATCACTCTTATTTTCAGCCGTTAATATATTCCGAATTAAGTTTACAGTATTGTCATTTTCTCCGTAAATAACTATTTTGGAATTGATTTTTCTATTTTCGATAAAAATGCGAAAACTGTTTTTTATATCTTCGATATCCTTATAAAAATCCGTATGGTCAAGGTCAATGTTTGTTATCACTATTATATCAGATTTTAAAGTATGGAAGCTTCTGTCATATTCATCCGCTTCCACGACTGCATAATTGCCGTCGCCGATTCTCGACGATGCACCGTTCAGATAATCAAGGTTTCCGCCGCAGAATATATCAGGGTCAAGCCCTGAATCAAGCAGTAATTTTCCTATCATAGCGGCAGTCGTAGTTTTCCCGTGCGTTCCCGCGACAGAAATCAATATTTTATCGTTTACAATAAATCCGAGAATAACTGCTCTTTTTAATAGTCTGATATTATTATTCTTTGCACTGATATATTCAGGATTATCTTCCTTTACGGCAGAACTGTAAATCACAATATCAGCATCGTCCGGAATATTCGATTCACTGTGTCCTTTATAAATCACGGCACCGAGAGATTCCAGGCGTTCCGTAATAAAAGATAAATTCAAATCGCTTCCCGTAACTTCGATTTTCTTTTTCAACAGATATTCGGCTATACCGCTCATACCTATTCCGCCGATACCTATCATATGTACTTTCCGTATGTGATTCAGAATACTCAAATCCTGTTCTGAATATTTATTTTTTTAAACTCGTTCAGTAAATTATTTTCATTATCGAAATCGCTGACTTTAATTCTCAGAAACCTTTTTTTAGTCGAAAGTTTTAATTTTACAATTCTGATATGGCTTTTATATTCATTTCTCTGCTTTTTTTCTCTTGAATATCTTATCATTATAATGTCCGAAAAATTCACCTGTCTTTCCCTGAATCTGTTTTTAAAAATTATTCTGTCGGATTCAAATATAATTCTTCTTGCTCTGATAAAATTTACGGCAAGAAGAAACAGATAATAAAGAATTACAGCAAGTGTTACATATATCAATGCATCATGAAAAACAACCTCGAACTTTTCGCTGAAAAATCTTCCTCTGATGAGTATATATACAAAAAGAAAAAGCAAAGAAGTAACAAGCCAGATGTAATATATATCAAGTTTATATTTATAAATTCTTTGGTTTTCCATTTTTAATTTTTTCTTAATTTTAATATTTCTTCCGCAATTTTTCTCGCTGCATTTTCATCGGAATACCGTGAAATATTTTCACTTAATTTCTTTCTTAGAGCTTCGTCAGACAAAACTTTTTTGATTGTATTAAACAGTACCTGACTGAAGTCGTATTTTTCTTTGTTTTCCTTTATTTTTTCCGTCACGACTACACAGGCATTATTTTCTTCGAGAGTTCGTGCATTTACTTCCTGATGATTTTCGGCTGCATAAGGATACGGAA
This sequence comes from Ignavibacteria bacterium, assembly GCA_016873795.1. Taxonomy (GTDB): domain Bacteria; phylum Bacteroidota; class Ignavibacteria; order Tepidaquicellales; family Tepidaquicellaceae; genus VGWA01. Next base: position 23,210 of record VGWA01000014.1, on the reverse strand, counting down.
CGATTACTGCCGGCATTTTCAGATATGAAAGTTCCATTATAGTGCTTATCCCCCCCCTGCAAATAACTAAATCTGCAAGCGAATAAGCAGAACCCATATCATCTATATACTCAAGAACTTTTATTCCGACTTCTAAATTGAGTGAGCGGACGTATGTATTTATCGAGTCATAGTCTTTTTTACCCGTCTGCCACAGAATATTTATTTTCAGTTCGTATAAGTCCTTGATATACTTTTTTATTGCTTCATTAATACTATGTGCACCCTGACTTCCGCCGAAAATCAAAAGTGTTTTCAAATCTTGTTTAAAATCAAAAGCATTAAGAGCCGAAGCTTTGTCTGTTTTTTTAAGTGTAATTCTCACGGGATGAGAAATTTTCTGTATATTACTTCCATCCGGCAGAAAATCCGCAGTTTTATCAAAATTTACAATAACTTTATCGGCTTTTTTAGCAAGGAATCTAACAACTTTTCCGGGATATGCATTTCCTTCCTGAATAAGAACCGGTTTTTTCAAACGTACAGCTTTATAAAGCACGGGACCGGAAACAAATCCGCCCGTTCCAATAACCACATCAGGATTAAATTCCAAAATAATTTTTTTACTGTTTTTTAAGGCGGAAATCAACATAAAAGGAAGTTTCAGTGTATTTACAATATTTTTAAGATTAAATCCCGATATTTTTATTTTCACAAGTTTATAATTATTAGCCGGGACGATTTTTTCTTCTATTTTACCTTCCGCACCGACAAACAATATTTCAGTTTTTTCCGTCATTTTCTTCAGTTCATCTGCAATTGCAATTGCAGGATAAATATGTCCGCCGGTTCCGCCGGCAGCAAATAAAAATCTCACCCGACTTTAGAATTTATTTCAATAACTTTATTTCCTTCATTTATCATTTCTTCATCCGTTTCGTTTCTATACGATGAAATATTCAGTAATATTCCGACGCCTATAGAATTGAAAAGAAGCGCCGTTCCGCCGTAACTGACAAACGGTATAGGAACTCCCGTCGTAGGAATTAATCCGCAGGCAACCGACATATTAACTACCGCATAGAAAGATAAAATCATTGTTATTCCGAACGACAAATATTTTCCGAATTCATCTTTAATCATTTTTGAAACCTTCAGACCTCTGACGAGAATAATCATAAAGAGCACCAGAACGGTAAACGCACCTATAAATCCGTATTCTTCACCGACAATCGCATAAATAAAATCACCGTATGCTTCAGGCAGGAAATATTCTCTCTGCATAGAATTTCCCGGACCGACACCAAAAAATCCGCCGTTTCCGAACCCGAGCAAAGCCTGTCTGAGCTGATAATTGGATGAACCGCCGGAAGCATAATCGGCATGCGACGTTAACCTGCCGACAATATATGATTTCGACAGGATAAACGAGACTGCGACCGGTATCATACAAAGCAGTGTAATAATGATATGTTTTATTTTTACCGGAGAAATTAACAACAGCATAACCGAGGTTCCGAAAATAATAAATGCAGTCGAAAAGTTCGGCTGTAAAGCGACCAGTCCGCTGACGACAAGTATATAAAATATCAAAGGCAAATATCCCTTATAAAGCATATGAGCATAATTTTTCTTCTTCACGAGCAAAGCAGACAGGTATATTATCAAAGTAAACTTAGCCAGATCAGCCGGCTGAAAACTTAACGGACCCAGATTAATCCACCTGCTTGCACCTTTAACCGTGGAAACTCCGAAGATAAATATAAATATGAGTGCAAGAATGGATATCCAGATTAGATATTTACCGATGTCTTTATAGATTCTGAAGTCAATCCGGGTAAACAAGAAAATCATTAATAGGGCGAGCAGCACACGCAGACTATGGTGCTTGAGCATATAATTAGAATCATTAAATTTATCCATTGAAAAATATGAACTTGCACTATAAACTGCTCCTATGCTGAACATCATAAGTAATATAACCGGAAGTAAAATCCAGATGTCTATTTTATAACCGCTGAACTTCATCTTTTCTGCTGAGTTTCTTTATGATTTTTTTAAATTCTTTACCTCTGTGTTCAAAATTATCAAACATATCAAAACTTTTAAAACACGGTGAAAAAAGTATTATGTTTTTTTCATCGGCATGTTTAAATGCCTGTATTACAGAATCCTCCAGTGTTTCGCATAATTCCACCTGTGTTATATCTTTGAAATATTCTTTTATTATAAATCTTGTCTCGCCTATGGCAAAAATTTTCCTGACTCTTTTTTGTACAGTTTCCCTAATCAAATCAAAGTTAATATCCATCATTTTACCACCCATTATTAATATGATATTTCCGGGAAAACTGTTTAATGCTACGTACGTAGAATCTGCATTAGTTGCTTTTGAATCATTATAAAACTTAATTCCTCCAATTTCTCCGACGAATTCAATTCTGTGTTCGACTCCCTGAAAGTTAACGAGTGTATCTTTAATCCGATTACTTGTCAATCCGAACTTTTTAACCGCAATTACCGAAGCCAAAGCATTGGAAACATTATGCAATCCTTTTATAAAAATATCTTTTATGTGACAGATCGGTTCGTGAATGTTTTTTGTTTTATCGAAGTAATATATTACATCTTCCGACAGATATGCACCTGTTTTGAGGTTTGTATTATAAAGATTTTCTTTAATACTGAATTCCGCAATTTCCGATTTTACAGATATGCTGTTACTGTCTGTTTGTGATTTAAGCTCACTGATATGTTTATTTAAATAAACATCATCATAATTGAAGACAAGCAAATCTTCCCCGAGCTGGTTTTTATTAATTTTGAGCTTAGCCTGAAAATACTCATCCATTGATTTATGCCTGTCAAGGTGGTCAGGTGTAAGGTTTAATATAACCGATACGACAGGTCTAAAACATTCGATATGCTGAAGCTGAAAACTGCTAACTTCAAGTACGATGACGGCATTCAGCGGTTTACGGTTTGTTATTTGCCGTTGCACTGACAGGACGACATCAGAAAAGGCAGTGCCCGTATTTCCGCACGCTGCTGCATCGTATCCGCCGTTTTTTAATATCTCAGCGGTAAGCATAGTAGTTGTGGTTTTTCCGTTTGTTCCTGTAACTGCAAAGACCGGATACTCGCAGAACCAGTATGCTGCTTCTATTTCGCTTATTATTTTTATTCCTTTTTTTTCAGCCGAAATTATTACAGGAGCATCATCCGGGATGCCCGGACTTTTTATTAAGACATCACAATTATAAATTTCATTGCTATGACCGCCCAGTTCATATTTGATATTTTCTTCATTCAAAATATTTTTATCAAGATACGGTAAATGTTCTTCGGTATTATTTTCACTCAGAAAAACAACGGCGCCGTTTTTTTTCAGAAGTCTTGAAACGGCTACACCGCTTCTCCCCGCACCGAGAACGGTAAATTTTTTATTTTTTATATTTTCTTTTTTATAATCGAACATTAACGGATTTTAAATGTCAGCATTGTCATAATTGCAAGCAGAATCGCAACGATATAAAACCTGACAACGATTTTCGGTTCCGGAACACCTTTCATTTCATAATGATGATGAACCGGAGCCATTTTAAAAACTCTTTTACCCTCACCGTATTTCTTCTTAGTATATTTGAAATAATATCTTTGAATTATTACGGAAACAGTTTCAGCAATGAAAATGCCGCCGAGCAGAGGAAGCAGAAACTCTTTTTTTACCAGAACACACAGCGTACCCACCGCACCTCCAAGAGCAAGCGAACCGGTATCTCCCATAAATACCTGAGCGGGATAAAAATTAAACCAGAGAAATCCCAAAGTCGCTCCCACAAGAGCAGTGCAATAGACTATTAATTCTCCGTTTCCCCTCAGATAAATAATATTCAGATATTTAGATGTTTCTATATTACCGGAAAGATACGCAATAACACCGAGAGTGAAGACTGCAATACCCACAGTACCTATGGCAAGTCCGTCAAGTCCGTCCGTAAGATTGACAGCATTTGAAGTTGCCGTTATAATGAATATAACAATCGGAATATAAAATATATAGAAATCAAACTGATAATTTTTCAGAAACGGAATAGTAGTAATGGAATGAATACCATCAAACTGCGGTGCCAGATAAATAACGAGTCCGATAACCAGACCGACAAAAATCTGACCCAGCAATTTATATTTTGCCACAAGTCCGTCTTTGTATTTTTTAACAACTTTCAGATAATCATCCAGGAAACCGACCGCACCAAGCACGATAGTAGAAAATAAAATCAGGATAACATAAATATTAAGCAGGTCACCCCAAAGAATAACCGGTATTAACACCGAGGAAAGCACAATAAACCCGCCCATTGTCGGCGTACCTGCTTTAGTCCAATGAAATTTCGGTCCATCCTGTTTAACAGACTCGCCAATTTGTTTCTTTTTCAAATAATCAATTATACGCGGACCGACAATGAAACTAATCATTAACGCCGTTACAGCCGATAATGCAGCCCTGAAAGTCAGGAATTTGAAGACGTCGAATCCCGGGGGCTGATACAGGTTGTTTATATATTCCGCAAGATAGTATAACATTGAATATTTTGATTTATGTTTTAAATTTGTTCAATTACTTCCTCCATTTTCATTCCGCGGGAACCTTTTACGTACAACATATCATCAGGTTTTAATATGCATTTCAAAAAGTCGATAAGGTCTTTTTTTTCTTCAAAATAAAAATTATTTTTGACTCCTTTGGCACCCTTGAAAATATATTTTGCTTTTTCACCATAAGTATAGAGATTTTCAAAATTCATATTCCTGACTAAACTGCCTGTTTCCAAATGTTCCTTTCTGCTTTGCTTACCGAGTTCCAGCATATCTGCAAGTACTATGTGCTTATTTCCTTTAATGTTATATTTTTTCAGAGTTTCGAGTCCGATTTTAACAGAATCGGGATTGCTGTTATAAGCGTCGTTAATTATTATAATCCTTTTTTTAGTGACAATTTCCATTCTCATCCTGCTGTCCGAACGATATCCGGACAGAGCTTTCTTAATTTTTTGCGGAGAAATTCCGAAGAATAATCCTGCTGCCGCCGACGCAAGTCCGTTGTATATTGTATGAAAACCGACCGAAGAAATTCTGACATTAAAGTTAGTTTTATTGAATGTAATGTTAATCTCCGGATACAAAGAAGAATTAAAACCCAGAAATTTTCCTTTAACGTCTGATTTGTATTTATAAGAATAAGTGAAAGGATTAAGATTTATTTTTTTGTGTTTATATTTTCTAATGTAACTATCATCAACATTCATTAACAGCGATGTGTTTTCTTTTTCCGATAAATAATCAAATAACGTAAATTCTTCCTTCGCAACACCATCCAGATTTTTGAAAAACTCAAGGTGTTCTTTTCCGATATTTGTAATCAATCCGATATCCGGTTGCGCAATTTTACATAAATAATCGAGTTCATTAAAATGATTACTGCCAAGTTCGACTACGCAAATATCAATGTCACTTTTCAGTTTTAACAATGTCAGCGGCAAGCCTAAATGATTATTATAATTTCCTTCGGTTTTCAACACGTTATAATCCTGAGACAAAACATCCGCAATTAAATCCTTTGTTGTGGTTTTACCGTTGCTTCCGGCTATTCCGAAAACAATTACCCTGAAATTTTTTCTATGTGCAAGAGCAAGTTCACCAAGACTTTTAACCGTATTTTTTACGACGATAAAACTCTTATTAATGTATTTATCTTTTTCTTTTTTAAACCAGCCGTCATTAACTACCGCAAGCTGAATTTTTTTCTTAAAAACATCTTTTAAATAATTGTGCCCGTCGGTATTTTCACCTTTAACAGCGAGAAAAAAATCACCGGCACCGATATTGCGTGAATCAATGCTGCAGTTTTCGAAAAATTTATTCCTGACTTTAGAAATATTGTGGCAGTAAGAATTTTTAAGATTTAATATGTCTGTTATTTTTATCAATATTTTATACTGCTAATGAAGAATATTTCAATACAATTTCTTTATCGTCAAAGTATGATTTTATTCCTTTTACTTCCTGATATGTTTCATGTCCTTTGCCGCAGATTAAAATAATATCGGATTTTTTTGACATTTTAATACCTGATTTTATAGCTTCTTCTCTATTTTCACAAACTTCAAAACTGCTGTTTTTATCCACGCCCTTTAAAATTTCATTAATTATGTCCATAGGTTCTTCAAATCTCGGATTATCGGAAGTAATTATTGTAAAATCGGACAATTCCGAGGCAATTTTGCCCATTACCGGTCTCTTTGTACGGTCTTTGTTTCCTCCGCAGCCGAATACTGTTATTATTCTGCCGGAGGAATTGCTATGCTTTCTGATTTCTATTGCAGATTCAATCGCATTTTTCAGGGAATCGGAAGTATGAGAATAATCTATAACTGCATAAGCTTCATTAGGAAGTTTAAGTGTATTAAATCTGCCTGTTACAGGTTCGAACTTACTGATTGACTCCGTAATAATACTTTTTTCAACTCCGATACTTTCAGCAAATGCATACGCAGCGGTAATGTTATATATATTAAATCTGCCTGTTAATTTTGTTTTAATTTTAACGATATCACGTTTGGTTTTTATGTCGAATTCCATACCCTCCATAGAGACAGATTCGTTTATTGCCCTGTAATCACTGTTTTTATTTACAGAATAATAAATTTTCCGGGCGCTTGTATTTTGCAGTATTTCAGTACCATACTCATCATCCATATTTGAAACTGCTATTGTGTTATCGCCAAGACCGTCGAACAAAATTTTCTTCGCATTGAAGTAATTCATCATATTCTTATGCAAATCGAGATGTTCGCTTGTCAGGTTTGTAAAGATACCCGAATTGAAATCGAGTCCGTAAACACGATAAAGTTCAAGGGCAATTGAAGATACCTCCATCACGCAATAATCCGTATTCCGATTTACCATTTCGGCAAGCATTTTGTTTATTTCGATTGCATCGGGAGTAGTAAGATTCGCAATTAAATTTTGACTGCCTACAGAATAATTTATCGTACCAATTAAGCCGCATTTAGAACCAGTACTTTCAAGTATGTGTTTTATAAGATAACTGATAGTTGTTTTTCCGTTTGTTCCCGTTATTCCGATCAAATTAATTTTACGGGAAGGATTACCATAAAATACCGTGCCGATTAACGCTAAAGTTTTTCTGATGTCGGGAATTTTCAGAACGGGAATATCCAAATCCGAGTCCGGTATAACCTGCGAATCTTTATCACAAAAAATAAATTTAGCACCTTTTTTCGCGGCATCCCTGATATAAACATTTCCATCCTGTTTATATCCTTTTACTGCAAAAAAAACATAATCGGAAGAAACATTTCTTGAATCAAACGAAATACCTTTAACCTCAAAATCGGTATCAACGTTAATATATTTATTTAAATGTGTTTTATTTAGTAATTCTGAAAATTTCATTTAATCCGAATTTCTGCAAAATAAAATTACTTTTGTACCCGGTTTTTGTTCGGTATTTGCTTTTGGAATCTGTGTAATTACTTCCCCGCTGCCGACAATTTCAACTTTAAATCCTTCAACAATAAGCCTGTTTATTGCTCTTCTTAAACTTAAATTTATTACATCCGGTACTTTTATCTGTTCATTCTTATCCGGTTTACAGTTTCTTGTTATAAGTTTGATTATCAATTTTTCGTCATATTCAACAGATTCGTTAATATCCGGCTGCTGGTCAACTACCACTATTACATTATCTGGAGAAGCGGATTTTAAAGATCTTTGCATAGTGTCGTCTTTTATAACCTCGTACTTCAATTTTTTTTCTTTTAAAATTTCCACCGCATCGTCAAGTTTCAAATTTCTTAAATTCGGAATGGCAATCAGGTTGCCCGCAGTGTATTTAACATCTTCAGTCGTCTGTTCATTATTTTTAAAAGTAATAATATCAGGTTGTGATAAATTGGAGACGCCTTTATAATCGATTATACGTTGCGCAATATTCCGAAAAATAGGCGCAGCAACTCTTCCTCCGTAAAACTCTCCCGATTTTGGGTCATCAAGAATTACGGTAATAAGGATTTGGGGGTCTTCCGCAGGAAAATATCCGATAAAAGTTGAATTATGTGAACCGCTTGAATATTTCCCGTCAACTATTCTTTGCGATGTTCCGGTTTTACCGGCAATTGTAACATTTTCAATATTTGCAGCTCTGCCTGTACCTCGCTGAACAACACCGATAAAAAACGAATTAAGCTCTTTAGACGTACTTTGCTGAATAACCTGTCTCAACCTTTGCGGATAAAATTCCTTCACCGGATTACCGGCAGGATCAATTATCTTTTTCACTATATACGGTTTCATCAGCACACCGTCGTTTGCAACAGCAGAATAAGCCATCGATAATTGTACTGCATTAACCATAACCTGATAACCGATAGCCAAAAATTCAAGTGATTCCGAAGAAAAATCAACGGGACGTTTCAGATATCCTTTGTTCTCTCCAGGGAGATCTAATCCTGAATAAATTCCAAAACCGAAATCCCGTGCATATTTATAAAACTTTTCAGGTCCTAATTTCCTTGCAATTTTCATTACTCCGATGTTACTGGACTGTTCGATAATTTCTTCGAAACTCATTGAATTAAATCCGTGCGAATCTTTAACTTTTATTCCGCTTACATCAAAAGTACCTCCTTCAGTCTGAACAATAGAATTTCTATCCAGCAAGTGTTCTTCTATCAGCCCGGCAGCGGTTACGATTTTAAATACCGAACCCGGTTCATAAATATCAGTCAGAACAGAATTTTTAAAACCTGCCGTATCAGAAATTTTCAGATTGTTCGGGTCATAAGTCGGGTATGACGCAAGTGCCAATATCTCACCTGTTTTTACCGAAACAACCAAAACTTTTCCGCCCGATGCGTTATAATTAACAACACCGCTTTCAAGTTCTTCTTCGGCAAATTTTTGTATGTCAACATCTACGGTTAAGACCAGATTATTTCCTTTTAAGGGGTCTTTTCTCGGATATTCAAGGTCGGGTCTTTTATTACCTCTGCCGTCTTTTTGCATTACAATATAACCATCTTTACCCGATAAATCATCGTTATATTCAAGTTCGAGTCCGCTTCGACCTTTATTTTCAATATCTATCAGTCCAAGAATTTTTGAACCGATTTGCCCGTAATTGTAATTTCTGGAAGGATCTTTCAGAACAATCAATCCTTCAATTGACATTGTATCCAATCCTTTTACACTTTGCAAATCAACTTTTCTTTCAAGGTAAATAAACGAAGTATTTTTCCCTGAAAGTTTATCGAGATATTCCTGCTTATCTTTTCCGAATATATAAGCCAGCAGACCGGCAACCGAATCGGGTTTGTCAATCATATTAGGGTCAGCGGCTATGGAAACCTTTGTCGTGTTGGAAACAAGTAAATTCATGTTTTTATCAAAAATCAAGCCTCTGGAAGCGTTAAGTATAACTTTCGAGTGATATTGTTTCTTTGCCGCCGTTCTGTAAATTTCTGAATCGAGTATCTGAAGTACAAATAACTTTGATAAAACAGCTAAGAAGAAAGCAATAAATAACAGTAAAAAAAGATTAGTTCTTCTTTTGGAGTTAATCTGCCTGTTGTTTGTACTTCTATAAAATGTCATAAAGTTTAATATAAGCCTGAAATAAATTCAGAAACTTTTTGTCTTATTTTTTCTTTTCGAAATCCGACTTATTAATTATTACCTGTTTTTTCTTTTCGATTGCTTTTTCGTTGAAATAAATATTTAATCTTTCCGCTGCTTTTTGTTTAATTACGTCAAAACTTGAGAGTTTTTCGATTTCTGTTCTCAGCATTTCATTGTTTTTCTCGGTATTTCCGATTTCATCTTTGACAGTATTTACTTTTACAGTAAGCTGGTTAACACCGATAATATTGTTAATATAAAACGCAAGGACAAGAACCAGCAGTGCAAGAGCAATTATTGTATTAAAAAGAGATAATTTTTTCTTATTAACGGTCATTTGCCTTGTAATTTTTCACCAATAACTTCCGCCGCCCTTAATTTTGCACTTCTCGAACGGGGATTGCTTCTAATTTCAGCAATTTCAGGAACTAAGGGTTTTTTATTCAGTATTATCAATCCGTAAAAGTCAACAGTATTTTTATATTTTGAGACGGAAATTTTTGTTGAATTTGTTTTAAAAAAATCTTTTACGATTTTATCTTCAAGGGAATGATAAGATACGACTACCATCCTTCCGCCGCCCTGAAGAATGTTTAAGGATTGTTCCAATACTTTATTTAAATTTTCCAGTTCGTTATTAACTTCAATCCGCAATGCCTGAAACAATTTCGCAAAAAACTTATTTTTATTTTTCGGATGCAGATTAATTTTTGAATTAATAATTTCCGTCAATTCGGTAGTTGTTTTTATTTGTTTCTTTGTTCTTCCGGATATTATGGCATCAGTAATTTTATAAGGTTTTCTTATTTCACCGTATGTTTCAAAAATTCTGATAAGGTCCTTCCTTGAATAACAGTTAATTATATATTCAGCGGTCAGAGTATCGTTCTTATCCGCACGCATATCCAGGAAGGTTTCTCTCATAAAACTGAAACCATCTTCATAATCAAGCTGGTAAGATGAAATTCCCAAATCAAGCACCAAACCGGTAATTTTTTCTACACCCAGTGTACTAAGCAGTGAGTTTAAATTTCCGAAATTACCCTGTAAAAAATCCACAAATTTAAATTCCTTCAGTTTTTTTCTGCTGAAAGAAAGTGATTCTTTATCTTTATCTATACAAATTACTTTGCTTCCTTTCGGAACGAGTCTGCAAATTTCATACGCATATCCTCCACCGCCCGCAGTTCCGTCAACGATAATATGTTGAGAGAACTTTTTATTTATTAAAAAGTCCGTTACCTGTTTTAGTAAAACGGGCGTGTGAAATTCCAATTTTGTTTTTAAATTTTGTTATTGGAACGTATGATAATTTCGGAAACTTTTTGCGCTATCTGTTCATAAGTCTCATCGTGGGTAGAATCATATTTTTTCTTGATTTCAGGATTCCAGATTTCTATTTTATCAAGCAATCCGAGTACAAGAACTTCTTTCTCAATTTTTGCGTGTGCGATTAGCTGAGAAGGCAGCAAAATTCTGTTTTGAGAATCAAGTTCACACTCATTCACATACATTAAAAATTGCCTTAGAAAATACCTCTGGTCAGAATTGAATATGTTATAATTTGAAAGAACTTCTTTAAATATTTCCCATTCATCAAGCGGATAAGCCAAAAGACTTTCGTCCAAACCCCTTGTAATTATAAGTTTATTATTAGCTTCCGGTTTAATATATTTGCGGAATTTTGCCGGTAAAATGAACCTTGATTTACTGTCAATATTGCAAACTGAATGTCCCTGAAACATAATATTTTTACAATTTTTTAATCGGAGTTTCCTCCACTTTTCCCCACTTCCCTCCACCTGTATGCAAAATTGCAAAAATAAATGTAAAAGTCAAATTATTTTTTTGGTATTTTATATTTTTTTTAGGGACTGTTTCTAAGGATTATTACACACCATTTAATGAAAAAACAAGGATTTTTTGATAAATCCTGATTGTATATTTTTTCTTAAAATATATTTTACAACTGTAATTTTTTAAATACCGATATTTCCAAACAATAATTTCATTCCCTGAATCAGAAAAAAGATTTCTTTATTCCATATGTCAAAAAAAAAATCCCCTGAAAAATATTATAGGGGATTTATAAAAAAATAAATAAATACTTTATTTTTTAGTCCATATCTATTTCGATTTTTTCCTTTGATTTTTCAAGAGCAGATAATATCTTAGGTTCATCCGATACTTCATTAAAAGCATCTTTATGCATAACCAGTAATTTTCGATATTTTCTCAGTCCTGTTCCTGCAGGTATAGATTGACCGATAATTACATTTTCTTTCAATCCGTATAAATTATCTATTTTTCCTCTTATTGAAGCGTCGGTCAGTACTCTTGTTGTTTCCTGAAATGAAGCGGCCGAAATAAAACTATCGGTGGTCAGAGAAGTTTGAGTAATACCGAGTAATACTGCTTCAGCGGTTGCCGGTATTGCTTCTCTGGTTTTAATTTGAGTTTTATTTTTTCCTTTCAGCTCGGAATTATACTCTTTTTTCATTGCCTTTGTTATAATATCTTTTACTTTAACTTTATTACAACTACCAGAGTCTGTTACTACCAGCATTCCTTTCAGTTTTTCATTTTCTCCGGTAAATACATTTTTATGAACGACTTCACCTTCGAGCAGTCTTGTATCATTGGCATCGGTAATCTTAACTTTTTGTAACATTTGTCTTACAATAACTTCTATATGTTTATCATTAATTTTCACTCCCTGTATTCTATAGACTTCCTGAATTTCGTTAACCAGATATTCCTGCACTTCAGCGAGTCCTTTAATCCGCAAAATATCCAGCGGGTCCAATGTTCCTCCGGTCAGCGGTTCACCTGCCTTAACAAGATCACCGTCTCTTACAAGAATATGTTTGCCAATAGGAATTTTATATTCAACAGGTTTTGAGTCGGCTACCGATGTAATTGTCAGTTCTCTGTTACCTCTTGTAAGTTTACCAATATGAACAACTCCGTCAATCTCTGCAATTTTTGCAGGATTACCCGAACGTCTTGCTTCGAAAAGTTCAGTAACTCTCGGTAAACCACCGGTAATATCTCTTGTCTTTCCCGATTCTCTCGGAATTTTAACAAGGAAAGTTCCTGCTTTTACTTCCGTTCCATCTTCAACAAGCAAGTTTGCCTTGGCAGGAATCAAATACGAACTTAATATTTTCTTTCCCTTTTTTTCAATGATTTGGATAGTAGGGCTTTTTGTTTTATCTTTGCTTTCAATTACTGTTTTTTGAAAATGTCCGGTTTGTTCATCGCTTATAAGTTCGTATTGTTTTCCTTCCTCCAGGTCAACATAATTAATAACACCGTCGTTTTCAGCCACGATTACGGAATTATACGGATCCCATTCATATATTGTATCTTCTTTCTCAACCTTATCGTGATTTTTCACTTTCAGATAGGCTCCGTAAGGTACGGAATATTTTGCAAGTGAAACTTTATTTTCATCGAGTATATTAACCACACCGTTTCTGCTGATTGCGATTAATGAAGTTCCCAAAACTCCGATATATTCGACTGCTTTAATGTTTTCAAATTTCACTTTTCCGTCGAATTTTGTCTGAATTTTTGATTGAGTAATAATTTTACTTGCAGTACCGCCGATATGGAACGTTCTAAGAGTTAACTGTGTACCCGGTTCGCCAATAGATTGTGCAGCAATAATTCCGACAGCTTCGCCTACTTCCACAAGGTTTCCTGTCGATAAATCTCTTCCATAGCATTTTGCACAAACACCTCTTTTACTTTCACAAGTCAGTACTGACCTTATATTCACCGAAGAAATTGCAGTTTCGGAAATAATTGAGGCAATTTCTTCTGTTATTTCTTCGCCTGCTTTAATAATCATCTTTTTTGTCAGAGGGTCTATTATGTCTTCCACCGTAACTCTCCCCAAAATTCTTTCTGCCAGAGTTTCTTTGACATCTTCTCCTTCTTTCAGTGCAGATGTAATTACGCCTTTTATAGTTCCGCAATCCAGTTCGGAAATAATAACATCCTGAGCGACATCCACAAGTCTTCGTGTTAAATACCCCGCATCAGCAGTTTTCAAAGCAGTATCAGCCAGTCCTTTTCTTGCACCGTGTGTAGAAATGAAGTATTCTAATATTGAAAGACCTTCTTTGAAATTAGCAATGATAGGATTTTCAATAATTTCTCCTGCCTGACCAGTCAGTGATTTCTGGGGTTTTTGCATAAGTCCTCTCATACCGGCAAGCTGACTAACCTGTTCGGCAGAACCTCTTGCTCCCGAATCTATCATCATATGCAATGAATTAAAACCGCCTTTTGAGCGTCTCAGATTATCTATTAAATCATTTTTTACCTGATCCCGAACGTGAGTCCATTTATCAATAACTTTATTATATCTCTCATTTTCGGAAATTATTCCTCTGGCTTTTGATTTTTCGATTGTATCCAAATATTTATATGCTTCATCAATGATTTTCTTTTTTGTTTGCGGGACTTCGATATCATCAATATTCACAGAGAGTCCGCCTTCAGTTGCATATTTAAATCCCAAATCTTTAAGTTTATCGAGGAAAACGGCGGTTTCATAATTACCGACTTTTTTGTTAATCATGGCAATTATTTCAATAACTTTTTTCTTCTTCAAAAGGTCATTTATAAATTCTATATTCGAAGGAACAATCTGATTAAACAGAATTCTTCCGGTTGTTGTTTCGATAGTTTCACCGTTAATTCTAACTTTTATCCTTGCATGTAAACCAAGTTTTTTATTATTGAAGGCAACGATTACTTCATCCGGTGAAGCATATTTTTTACCTTCCCCGATGTCACCCGGTTTTTCTTTAGTTAAATAATAAACACCCAAAATCAGCTCCTGATTCGGAACTATAATCGGGTTACCATTTTGCGGTGATAAAATATTATGAGTAGAAAGCATTAATATTGAAGCTTCGAGTTGTGCTTCATACGATAACGGTACATGTACAGCCATCTGATCACCGTCGAAATCCGCATTAAATGCGATACAAACGAAAGGATGCAATGTAATTGCTTTTCCTTCGATAAGGACAGGCTGGAATGCCTGAATACTTAATCTGTGCAGAGTAGGTGCACGGTTAAGAAGAACAGGATGACCATCAATAACATTTTCGAGAATATCCCAGACTTCAGGAGTTCTTTTATCAATTAATTTTTTTGCACTTTTAACGGTTTTTACATAATCCCTGTCAATCAATCTTCTTATAACAAACGGTTTGAATAACTCAAGAGCCATATCTTTCGGGATACCGCACTGGTGCAATTTCAACTCAGGTCCGACTACTATTACAGAACGACCTGAATAATCCACTCTTTTTCCCAGCAGGTTTTGTCTGAATCTGCCCTGTTTTCCTTTTAGTATATCCGATAATGATTTTAGTGCTCTGTTTTCAGATTTGACTGCCGTCACTCTTCTTGAATTATCAAGCAATGCATCGACTGCTTCCTGAAGCATTCTTTTTTCGTTTCTCAATATTACTTCGGGGGCTTTAATATCCAGAAGTCTTTTTAATCTGTTATTGCGAATAATAACCCTTCTGTATAAATCATTCAAATCACTTGTAGCAAACCTGCCTCCTTCAAGAGGTACAAGAGGTCTTAGTTCAGGGGGAATAACCGGTATAACTTCAAGCACCATATTTTCCGGTTTATTATACACGGCATTTTCTCTCACCGTAAAAGCTTCAAGTACTTTTAATCTTTTAATGTTTTCTGTCTTTTTTAAAATTGAAGGGTCTTCGTCCAGTTCATTTCTTAATCTTTTTATTTCATCTTCGATATTCACTCTCTTAAGAAGTTCCTGAACAGCTTTCCCGCCCTGCTCGGTGTAAAATTTCTGAGGATTATCGTCTTCAAGAGATTTTTCTTCTTCCGACATTGATTCATAAATTTCGAGATATTCTTCTTCACTAATCAGTTGCATTCTTTTAAGTTTCGTTTTTCCCGGATTAACAACAACATAAGTCTCATAGTATATAATTTTTTCCAAGTCTTTTGAAGAGATACCCAATGTTAAACCGATTTTTGAAGGAAGTGAACGAAAATACCAAATATGAACTACGGGAATGCATAAAGAAATATGTCCCATTCTCTCTCTTCTGACAATTTTCAGATTAATTTCCACTCCGCACCTGTCGCAAACTATACCTCTATATCTGATTCCTTTATACTTACCGCAATGACATTCCCAGTCTTTTACGGGACCAAATATTTTTTCGCAAAACAAACCGTCTTTATCCGGTTTAAAAGTTCTGTAATTAATTGTTTCCGGTTTTAAAACTTCACCATAAGAATTTCCGACAATTGTATCGGTTGAAGAGAGACCAATTGAAATTTTATTGAACTTTTTTCTTTTTTGCTCGAACTTCATTAATTTAAAATTTAATTAATAAAAATTATTAACTTTTGTGCTGATAACCAAATACTAATTAACAGCTGTTATTCAATAAATTTAATATCAAGGCACAAGCCTTGTAATTCCTTCACAAGTACATTAAAGGATTCCGGAATTCCAAATTCAGGAAGATTTTCACCTTTAATGATAGACTCATAAACTTTACTTCTTCCCTGGACATCGTCGCTTTTAACAGTCAGCATTTCCTGCAGAACCGTTGAGGCACCGTATCCTTGCAGTGCCCAGCATTCCATTTCTCCGAATCTTTGCCCGCCGAATTGGGCTTTTCCGCCGAGAGGCTGCTGTGTAATTAACGAGTATGGTCCGATTGACCTTGCGTGTATTTTATCGTCAACGAGATGCGAGAGTTTCATCATATAAATATAACCAACCGTTACCTGCTGGTCAAATATATCACCTGTTCTTCCGTCAAGCAAAGTAGTTCTTGAATTAGTCGGCAGGTTGGTTTTTTTCAAACAATCTGTAATTTCATCCACTGTAGCACCGTCAAAAATTGGTGTAGCAAATCTCACACCAAGCTGTTTTCCAACCCAACCGAGTGCTGTCTCATATAACTGACCTAAATTCATTCTCGAAGGTACTCCAAGAGGATTTAAAACGATATCAACAGGTGTACCATCGGGTAAAAAGGGCATATCTTCCTGAGGTACAATTTTTGCAACAACTCCCTTATTTCCGTGTCTTCCCGCCATTTTATCACCGACTGAAAGTTTTCTTTTCTTTGCAACATATACTTTTGCAAGTTTCACCACGCCTGTCGGTAGTTCATCGCCCAGCGTTACTTTTACCTTGAGTCTCTTATATTTCTCTTCGATTTCATTGAATTTATACGAGTAGTTTTTATATATATCGGGGATTAATGAATTTGCTCTCCTGTTATTTGTCCATTCGTTTTCGTAATTCAGATTCTTAAAATCAAATGAAGAATTGTTCAGAAGATTAGAAAAAGTTTCTCTTTTAAACGTGGTATTATTTTTCAATACGACATTACCTTTGATATCTCTTACTCCTCTGCAGTCTTTTCCTTCGAGCAGAATTCCGAGTTTCTCGGCAAATTTTTGATTTAAATCCTGAATTTCCTTTTTTCTTTCTGCTTCGTATTTATCAATTTTTTTCTTTTCATCTCGTTTACTTTCTGTTTCTCTCGTTTTTCTGGAAAAGAGTTTTCTATTTATTATGATACCTTTCAAACCCGGAGGTGCTTTAAGAGAAGCATCTTTTACGTCACCTGCTTTTTCTCCAAAAATAGCTCTTAATAATTTTTCTTCCGGTGTCGGTTCTGTTTCGCCTTTCGGAGTAACTTTTCCGATTAGTATATCCCCCGCTTTTACCTCCGCACCGATTCTTACTATTCCGTTTTCATCCAGGTCTTTAGTTGCTTCTTCACTGATATTCGGAATTTCCCTGGTCAATTCCTCTTCACCTCTTTTTGTGTCTCTTACTTCCAGAGAAAACTCTTCTATGTGTATAGATGTATAGATATCGTCAGCAACGACTCTTTCGCTTATTACTATAGCGTCTTCATAATTAAATCCCCGCCACGGCATAAATGCAACGAGCAAATTTCTTCCGAGGGCGAGTTCACCGTTTACGGTTGATGAGCCGTCAGCGAGTATATCTCCTCTTTTAACTCTTTGACCTTCTTTTACGATAGGTCTTTGGTTTATTGATGTATCCTGATTAGTTCTTAAAAATTTAACGAGATTATACTCGACGGTTTTCTTATTATCGAAGCTTAATAAGCTTTCTTCCGAATCTTCTCTGATGTTATAATTGACAATAATTTTATCGGCTGATACATATTCGACTACACCGTCGGCTTCAGCAAGCGTCATAGTTCTTGAATCTCTCGCCACGACTTCTTCGAAACCTGTTCCTACGACAGGACATTCCGGTTTCAGCAGCGGAACCGCCTGTCTTTGCATATTGCTTCCCATAAGAGCACGGTTTGCATCATCGTGCTCAAGAAAAGGTATCAATGCTGCAGCCGCACTGACAATTTGATTTGTTGCAATATCCATATATTTAACATCGGACGGAGCAACCAGCGGAAAATCACCTTTGTATCTGGCTTTAATTTTCTGATTAAGGAATCTTCCTTTCTCATCGAGTACTTCATTTGCCTGTGCGATTACATATTCATCTTCTTTATCGGCAGACAAAAATTCAATCAGATCCGTAACTTTTCCTTTTTCAACAATCCGATATGGAGTCTCAATAAAACCCAGATCATTAATTCTTGCATGGATACAAAGTGATGAAATCAATCCTATATTCGGACCTTCCGGAGTCTCTATAGGACACAGTCTTCCATAGTGTGTATAATGAACGTCTCTGACTTCGAATCCGGCTCTTTCTCTTGATAATCCGCCCGGACCAAGCGCACTAATCCTTCTTTTATGAGTCATTTCCGCCAACGGATTAGTTTGGTCCATAAACTGGGATAACTGCGATGTTCCGAAAAATGAAGATAAAGCACTGGCTATCGGTCTGGAACTAACGAGTCTGACAGGTGTCAGATTTTCTTCATCATGAATACTCATTTTTTCCCTTACAGTTCTTGTCATTCTTGCAAGTCCCACTGAAAATTGCTGTCCAAGCTGCTCAGCCACAGTCCTTACACGACGATTTCCCAGATGGTCAATATCGTCCACTTCCTTCTTCCCGTCAACGAGATCTTTTATATAATGTATAATTGCTTTAATATCCTCAAGTGTTAAAATAGTTGTGTGAGGTTCGATAGACAAGCTGAGTTTTTTATTTATTTTATATCTTCCAACATTTCCAAGGTCGTATTTTTTAGTGTTAAAAAACTGTTTCTCGATATAACTTCTGGCTGTTTCTCCTTCGGCATCAAGGAGCAAACTGAGTGTTTTATCTTTTTTACCGGTTTCGGCAGAATTCTTTTCAGATGTTAAATCACTTTCTTCTTCATCACTGAGAATAGTATTAAAAATTATTTTTTCTCCGTCTGTGGATTCCGTCTTAAGGAGGTAAAGTGTCCTGATTTTATTATTAAGAATTTCGAGCAGCTGCTCGTCGGAAAGAGTTGTACCTTCCGTTATTCCCAAATCGACTCCTGTTTCTTTATCGACAACATTCTCCGCCACGACTCTTCCGGCATAATCATAATAATTATTGCTATTGATATCCACTTTTTCAATAAGGTCAAATAATTCGAGCATTTGTATCTTATCGTTAATCCCTAATGCTCTGAGTAATGCAGAAAAGTAAAATTTCTTTTTCCTATCCACATAAGCATATAAGATACTATTAATATCGGTTGTAAATTCAACCCATGACCCTTTATAAGGAATAACTCTTGCCGAAAACAGTTTTGTTCCGTTTGCGTGAATAGATTCATTAAAGACAACCCCGGGAGAACGATGTAGCTGGCTGACAATAACCCGTTCAGCTCCGTTTATTATAAAACTTCCTCTTTCCGTCATATAAGGAAGATGTCCCAAATAAACATCCTGTTCGATTGAATAATTATAATCTTTTGCAGCCGAATTTGGTTTTGTAGACAATCTTAACTTAACTTTAACCGGGACATTATAAGTCAACCCCTGCTCCTGGCATTCAACAGTTGAATAAGGAGGTTTTTCTATATAATATTCAATAAATTCAAGAATAGCGGTCTCTCGCGAATCCGTAACAGGAAAATTATTTTCAAATACTTTTTGCAGACCAACAGATTTCCTTTTACTGATGGGAACATATTCCTGCAAAAAATCCTTGTAAGACTGAATTTGGACGTCTAATAAATCAGGAGCTTCTTTTTGAATTATTGATTTTGTAAAAGTAAATCTTTGTGTTCTGTTGTTGGTAAGTTTCAGACCTAAAATTTCACCTTTTGATTTCATTTTTATTTTTTAAATTTTACTCTTTTTTATTTATTTATCCGTTCTGTACAGGAAAGAACTTTTTTATTTTCAGATGACAGTCAGGAGTTACCTCCTGACTGTTACAAATTATTTTCAAGCAAAGTATTTACAAATATATTTGCAGCCGCCTTGAAAAAAGGTATTAGAACAACTGCTTATTTTAATTCCACTTTAGCTCCTGCGGCTTCCAGGTCAGCTTTCAGTTTTTCGGCTTCGGCTTTAGGGAGATTTTCTTTTACAGGTTTCGGAACACCTTCAACCAAAGCTTTAGCTTCCGTCAGACCCAGTCCTGTAGCATTTTTTACTGTTTTAATCACATTAATTTTATTAGAGCCGTATTCGAGCAGCATGACCGTAAATTCCGTTTTTTCTTCGACCGGTGCTGCTCCGCCACCGGCAGCTGCACCTGCACCTGCAACAATAATCGGAGCAGCTGCGGTAACTCCAAATTTATCTTCAAGAGCTTTTTTTAATTCTGCGGCTTCAACCAAAGTTAAGCCCGAAATTTTTTCAACTAATTCTTCTACTTTCGACATTTTTTTATGTTTAATTATTTAAAAATCAATGTTATTTAAATTAAGCTGCTTTTTTCTTCGCAATTTCTTCAATTACGCTGGCAAGGTCCCTGATAGTAGCATTGATGGAACCAATGATTCCTGAAACAGGAGAATTTATACAAGCCAGAATACCCGCCATAATTTCGTCCTTTGAAGCCAAAGAAGCCAGTTTATCAAGTGTACCCCTACCGTACAATTGATTTTCGACAACGGCAGCTTTAAGTTTAGGTCTTTGTATTTTTTCGGAAAACTTCTTTAAAATTTTAGCGGGTAAGACAGGATCTTCATAGACAAAAATAATCCCTGTCTGCCCTTTAAAAAATTCCGTCAGATTTTCCCTGAATTCCGAGTAAATTTTTGATTCTTTCAACGCTCTTAGAGCGAGAGTGTTTTTAACGACTTTATATTTAATTCCGACTTTAAAGAATTCATTTCTGAGGTCATCAGCTTCTTTCACCGTAAGGGAATGAAAATCTATTAAATATAAGGCACACGCAGAATCCATCATTTTCCGAATTTCAACAATAATTTCGTTCTTTTTCTCTTTATCCATATCTTTTGATACCGTTAATGTCTTTAAATTATAAAGACTGATTTAAATTAAAAAATAAGTAATACAAAAAACAAGCAGCAATAATCCGGGTAATTCAGGATTAATAATATACGTTAGCCTGCCCTGAAAATCCGTATGTTGTAAGAAACGTATATTAATTCTGAAACGAAAAATATTTTTTAAATAAAATAATTTTCTGTGATATCCAATATACATCATCAGATATCCGATTATAGAAGCTGCCTTGTATGTTTTATATATATTTTTAGAGTGCGTAATATCTAAACAAAAAATTTAAGCAGCGGTTTTATCGCTTTTCAAATCTGCTAAAGTCTTATCAATTTTAATTCCCGGTCCCATAGTTGAAGAAATCGAAATCGATTTAATATAAGTACCTTTCGCCGCTGCCGGTTTTGCTTTTATTATTGTATTTATAAAAGTTACAATGTTATCTTTCAACTTATCCTCATCGAAATCTGCTTTACCTATTATATTATGTATAATTCCGTTTTTATCAACGCGAAAATCAATTTTTCCCGCTTTTACTTCTTTTACAGCCTGTGCCAGATTATTAGTTACTGTTCCGCTTTTGGGATTAGGCATCAGTCCTCTCGGACCCAAAATTTTCCCTAATTTTCCAAGCTCGCCCATTACGTCAGGTGCTGCAATAATTATATCTATGTCCGTCCAACCCTCCTGAATTTTTTTCAGATAATCTTCATACCCGACAAAATCTGCTCCTGCTTCAACTGCTTCCTGTTGTTTTTCCGGTTTTGCAATAACAAGGACTCTTATCGTTTTTCCTGTGCCGTGCGGCAACGATACAGTTCCTCTGACAATTTGATCGGCATGTTTAGGATCAACACCAAGTTTCATAGCTATATCCACGGATTCGTTAAACTTAGATTTAGCAAACATTTTAACGAAAGAAATAGCTTCATTTATTTTATACTCTTTATTTAAATCAATTTTCTTTTTTATTTCCTTTTGTTTTTTTGTTGGTTTCATTAATATATTTCTTCCTTTCATTAATCCCAAATTATCTTTATTGGAAAAGATATTTCAGTTTATTCTTCGACTGTGATACCCATACTTCGAGCGGTTCCTGCTATCATACTCGCAGCATGTTCGATATCTCTTGCATTTAAATCTGTCATTTTGATTTCGGCTATTTCTTCAAGTTGTTTTTTAGTAACTTTTCCGATTTTTGTTTTATTAGGCACACCGGAACCTTTTTCCATGCTGCAGGCTTTTAAAAGAAGAACAGCGGCAGGGGTTGTTTTTGTAATGAAAGTAAAAGATTTATCCGAATATACCGTAATAATAACGGGTACGATTAATCCTTTTTTATCCTGTGTTCGAGCATTAAACTGTTTGCAGAATTCCATACCGTTAACGCCTCTTTGTCCTAATGCCGGACCTACCGGCGGAGCCATTGTTGCCTGCCCGCCCGGAATTTGCAATTTGATATAACCTACAATTTTTTTAGCCATAAAAAAAATTTTTATTTTTCTTTTTCTACTTGTGTAAATTCTAATTCAATCGGTGTTTTCCTCCCAAATATACTTACCATTACCTTAACTTTCATTTTTTCCATATTAACTTCCAGAACGTTTCCGTTAAAATTATTGAACGGACCGCTTGTTACTTTTACCGGGTCACCTGTATTCAGATGAAAATCGATTTTCTCTTCCTGATTATCTTCGTCAAGTATTTTTTTAATTCTTTTTACTTCATCAGGACGAAGAGGAATTGGTTCCAGTTTTTTTCCCTTTATACTTTTTGACCCGACCATATTCATAATTGACGGTGCTCTTGAAATAAAATTTCTGACTTTATCATCCAGATTTGCCTCAATAAGAATATATCCGGGTAAAAAATTCTTCATTTTAACTTTCTTTTTTCCGCCTTTAACTTCGAAGACTTTTTCAAGAGGAATAAGTACATTATTGATTTTATTCTCGAGTCCCTCGGACTTAATATTGCTGTCCAGATAAGATTTTACTTTATTTTCATGACCTGAAATGATTCTGACAGCATACCATCTGAAATCCGTTTTTTCTTCCGTCTCTGTAATTTCAGTCTTTTCAGTTTCAATATTT
>VGWA01000013.1 GCA_016873795.1 Ignavibacteria bacterium | reverse complement strand
TTCCAAAGTCAGCAGAAAATATATTAAAAAGATAATTATGCTGAATACCCCAATTCTCGGTATTTCCTCATCTATGATTAGAAATTATGTAAAAATTAATAAATCAATAGACTTCCTTGTTGTACCAAAAGTTAAAAAATATATTTTTAGTAACAATTTATATAAATAAAATATTATGCCTGACGTTAGTGAAGAACAAATCCTGAATCAGAACCAATCATTACAACCCGACTTTGATCCGGAAGAAAAACCACAGCCTCTTACAACAGCAGAAGCAATGGTCGGAGTTTTTACGGAACCCGGAAATACTTTTTATACAATTTCCAAAACTCCTCGAAAATCATATTGGGTTTTACCTTTTATTATTTCAATCGTTATTGGAATAATAGCAACATTAATCTTTCGTTCCGACAGCGAACTGATGGATAAGGTAATGGACGAACAGTTAAAAAAGATTGAAGAGAGATTTGAAAAAGATGTCAAAAGCGGTAAAATGACAAGAGAACAAGCGGATATTACACTGGAACAAACTCAAAAGTTTATGGATCCGAATAATCCTATTATGATTATTACTATGCTGGTTGTTCCGATTTTTGTTCAGATTGCTGTATTTTTTCTATTGAGCCTTTTGTATATGCTGGCTTTAAGGATATTTAAGGGAGAGTTTTTATATGTTAATATCCTTAATGTTCTTGGTCTTGCTATGTTAATATCTGCAATCGGGAGTCTTTTAGCAACCTTTTTATCAATTCTTCTTGGAGAGATATCCAGTGTCGGACTGGCGGCTGTCTTTAAAAAGGAAACAGTTGGTGAATTCTTAAACACGCTTTTTCTAAAACTTGACTTTATTACTATTTGGTACTTTGCAGTTGTTTCAGTCGGACTATCGAAAATTGGCAACGTGAAATATTCAGCTACATTTCCTGTTGTCTTCGGACTCTGGGTTCTTTACGTGTTGATTTCGAGTTCTGTAAGTTTGGTTTTTTGATTGGTATTTTATGAGCGAAATACAAAAAAGGGCTAAAAAATATGCAAAAATAAAAACTAGTATTTACTTTTTTAAGTTCGTTTTTATTTTTCTTTTGCTCATATTACTTATTTTATTGGATTTTTTCAGGGGATTGGAAAAGTTTTCATATACGATTGCATCTGTTTCTTATCCGGCTTTTCTGATTTTTTGCTTCATAACGTTTTTGATTTTTAGTACCGTAAACACACCTGTCAATATCTATTCAGAATTTATTCTCGAAACTAAAGTCAAGCATAAATATAAATTATCAAACCAGGCATAGAAGTTATATATCAAGGAGAAACTTAAGTCGTCATTCATTGCTATGATTATTGGAACTCCGATTTTAATTGGGTTTTATTTTACTATAAGTCAGTTTGGGGAGTACTGGTGGTTTATTTTTGGATTATTTATTTTTTTGTTTTCTTTATTGCTTGGCAGACTTGCACCATTATTAATATTTCCGCTCTTTTATAAATTTGAACCGCTTGATAACGAGTCTCTGAAAATACAAATATCCGATTTATGTCTGAATAATAATATAAGTATAAAGGGGATTTATTCATTTAATTTCAGTAAGAATACAAAAAAGGCAAATGCTGCCTTTACAGGACTTGGAAAAGCCAAAAGGATTATTATATCAGATACTTTGCTGGATAATTTTACAGAGGATGAAATTTTATCGGTTTTTGCACATGAACCTGGACATTACAAGAAAAAACATATTTTAAAATTAATAGCGTTATCATTTGTTCTTACATTTTCGGGTTTATATGCTGTTTCTGTTTTGTATCAATATTTTGTGTCAATTTCGGGTTATGTAAATATTCAGCAGATTTCCGCATTGCCCGTGCTTGCTTTACTTTTGTCCGGGTATGGATTGTTGACTTTACCTATTTCAAACATACTTTCAAGAAGATATGAACGGGAAGCCGATAAATTTTCTCTTTCTGTAATAAAAAAAGCAGATATTTATATATCAGTTCTGGAAAAACTATCTAAACAAAACCTTTCCTATAAAACCCCCAATAAAATAGTGGAATTCCTTTTTCACTCTCACCCCTCGATTGAAAAGAGAATCCAGAATGCCGCAAAATACACTTATAATTAGTTTATTATTAATCGGTAAACCGAATAAATCATTTATATTTCAACTTTATATTGTATAAATCATAATTCCACCGATAAATCACCGTATAATATCATTTGACTATTACCCCTAATAACTTCTTTTTTTTAGTAAATGATATTTTTGTTTCTTGACAATGAATAATAATATTGTTAACTTTTTATACATTTAATTGTTTAAATAATTATTCATAAACCAAAAAAGGAGAACAAAAATGAAAAAACTATCCTATCTATTGCTTGGAGTTCTCATTATCGGACTGTTCGGTTACAGTTATATAGTAAACGACGGACCTAAAGATGAGGTTACTCTTAGTGATTTGTCTTCGGCTACAAACACATTGGAATATGCCAATATGACCGGGAGTAAGACACCAATTTCTGTACCCGGTGATAATCCATATGCGGTTCTTTGTGATTCAAGCCAGTTAGTATCTCACCCCGGACAGGGATTTGGCGGTGCAGATGCAAGTGCAATTACTACCGGTGGAACACTATACGGTTTCGGAGCGGCACAGTCAACCGGCTATTCTATGGGTGATGACTTTGTTGTACCCGAAGGTTTTCAGTGGCAGATTGACTCAATTAAATTCTTTTCATACCAAACAGGGTCAACTACAACCTCAACCATAACTGGATGCAAACTTGCAATATTTTCGGGCAACAATAATAATCCCGATTCGGTAGGGTCAACTCTTCACACAACGGATACGAGTGGAAACAAAATGAAGAGTACTTACTTTACCAATATTTACAGGGTAACCGGGACTGCACTTACAAATAATCAAAGACCTATTATGGCAGTTGTAGATACAGTAAATGTTACACTGGGTCCCGGAACTTACTGGATGAGAGCACAGTTTGCCGGTACCCTAACTTCCGGTCCATGGGCTCCCCCGAGAACAATAGCCGGTCAACTGCAAACCGGTAACTGTAAACAAAAAGGTCCAACGGGTTGGGCTCCCGGTTTGGACGGTACAACTCCGCAAGGATTGCCTTTTGTAATATACGGAACAGCAATTCCATCAACTCCTCCTTCCTGGACCGAACAAACGTCAGGTTTAACAACTGCATTATATTCAGTATCAGCGGTTGACGATAATATTGCCTGGACATGTGGAGCACAAGGAAAAGTATTGAGAACAACCGACAAAGGACAAACCTGGGTAAATGTAAGCGGTAATATTGCAGTAGCAAATCCTCTTTATAACATCTGGGGAATAGATGCCGATAATGCAATCGTTATCGGAGACCCAAGTGCAGGCGCATACGTATGGAAAACCACCAACGGCGGCACGAACTGGGTAGAAGTTCTGTCTCAGACAGGCGGCTTCCTGAATGCAGTATATATGACCTCCCCGACCAACGGCTTTATGACGGGTGACCCTGTAGGCGGCAGATGGTCATTGTGGAAAACAAGTAACGGCGGAAGCAACTGGGATTCAGCCGGACTATATGTACCGACGACGCAAGCTGGCTGGAATAATTCGCTTTATATAAGCGGAAGCAAAATCTGGTTTGGAACGAATGCAGCGTTTATAATGTATTCTTCGGATAACGGAGCGACGTGGGGTCAGCAGACCACACCGGCAACCAATTCATATATAATCTGGTTTAATAACGACAATGTCGGACTATCCGGAGGCACATCATTATATGTAACAACAAACGGCGGCGGCACCTGGAGCAGTCTGACATCACCAGTAGCAACATCGGTATCCGGAATAACGGGCAGCGGAACCGAATGGTGGGTAACTCCAATGTCAACGCCTGTATATTACAGTTCAAATAACGGAGCAAACTGGACGACTCAATACACTGCACCGGCAGGAAGTTTCTACCATCTCACCAAAGCCAGAACCGGAAATACAATTTGGGGAGTAAGAAGCAACGGCGGAATTTCAAGATATGGTTCACCATTAACCGGAGTCACCCCGATAGTAACCACAAATGTTCCGGAGAACTACACACTCAGTCAGAATTATCCGAATCCATTCAATCCAATAACAAGAATTAATTTCTCAATCTCCAGAAACGGGTTTGTTACCTTAAAGATTTACGATGTACTAGGAAGAGAAATTACAACTTTAGTAAACGAAGTGAAGAATGCCGGTAATTATATAGTCGACTTTAATGCATCGAATCTTTCGAGTGGAGTTTATTTCTATAAATTGGAAGTAAATGGATTTGCTGATGTTAAGAAAATGACATTGGTTAAGTAATAATTTTAACGGATTAAATAAAATATTAGCAAAAGAGTCCTTTTAGTGGTTTACTAAAAGGACTTTTTGTTTTACTTTTTGATTCGTCTTGGCGAATTGAATTTCAAAATTATATTTTATATATTAGTATTGTACTATAAAAGGAGTACTAAAATGGCGACATTAAAAAAATTCGTTGAAGGTAAACAAATGTTATACGTTAAATCGGGAATGTGCGTGTATGATATTGTTAAATATATGGACGGTTATGACATAGGAGCAGTGCCTGTTCTTGATGAAGAAAATAAACTGATCGGTATTTTTTCTGAAAGAGATTTAATGAGAAGGTGTGTTGCCAAAGAGAAAAACATTAAAGAAATAGTAGTGGATGAAGTTATGACTAATGAGGTGATTTTCATTAATTCTGATGATACCCCGGAGAAATGCCTGCGAATACTGCAGCAAGAACAGATTAGGCATATTCCGGTTGTTGAAGGAAATAAACTGATTGGTATGATCTCTCTACGGGACTTGTTTCTTTATGATATGCAGGTGAAAGAGCATATTGTAGATACGGCAACGGCACACATATTCTATGGGTAATGTTTTTGGTTCAGGACTTTTTCGCTGTAACGCTTTTCTTTGATTGTTTACTGACTTTAATTTTTGAGGCGAATAAATAATTCCCCCATGTTAAATTTATTTTTCCTTTCTTGTACTCTTTTGCTTTTCTTATAGCCATATCTGCAACCTTTTGTGTCAGCCAATCAAAATTTTCTTCTCCTATATATGCCGGTTCAGAATAAGGAACAGGATTAAAAAAGTCTATTGCATATAATTCATTATCCTTCAACGCGATTTCAACGGAATTAATGTCGTATCCAAGACTCTCATTTATTTTGATTACCATTTCGGTAATTTTTGCATTTAGTTTTCGGTCTTCAAGTTCACCGGAACTGACGTATCTTAAATCTTCCGGGTTTTTAGGTTCGTATTTCATTATTCTCACAAATTTCCTGTCAACGCAATGGCACCTGAAATAATCGGAATAATCTATTACCTCCTGTAATATCATTGTAACTTTACCGGATTGATTGTAAGCGTTAAAAAATTCATCCTGATTGTTTACCCGGTATACATTTTTCCATACACTTGGATATAAAGGCTTAACCATGGCTGGAAATCCCACATAGTCGAATATTGATTCCCAATCAAGAGGAAACATCAGATTTCTGAATGTTTGTGAATCTGTGAAATCAGGATGTTCGTTTGAAGGGAGCAGTACGCTTTTAGGTACTTTAATACCGTTTGCACTTGCTATTGAACATTCAAAAAACTTTTCGTCGGCACTCCACCAAAAAGGATTGTTTATAACTATTGTTCCTGATAAGGACGCACTTTTCAGAAACGCACGGAAAAATGGTACATAATATGAGATCCTGTCAATAATGACGGCATAATCTGATTTTGAATCCATAAATACTTTATCAAGTAAAACAGGCTCTGCATATATTCCTTTTTCGTCTTTGTTGTTTATTTTATTAATTACTTCAAGCGCAAATTCTGTATCATTTCCGAAAATTAAACCCACCTTTTTCATAATAATTTCCTCCTTTGTTTAAATTTTTATAATACAAATTTAGCGAAAATAAATTTGAAACTCAAATATTATATTTTGTATGTCCTTTTTCCAATTTGGTTAAGAAATCATTTATTGTTTTCAAAATTCCTTTATTACAATGTCATTGCCGGATTTTTTTTAATATGGGCAGAATTAATATTTATTTAGTAATTATTGTGAAATTTTAAAAAAATGTTTTTGAAATTTATATTCAATAATTTCAATTTTAAAGTGCCATTGGAGATAATAATTTATAGGATTGTTATATGTGATATTTATTGAAAGGTATAGAAGTAAAAACTTTAATTAGCCGATTCTAAGAAACTAAAACAAAAGAAATAATATAGCTATACTGGCTCCAAATATCTTTCGGCATCGATTGCTGCCATACAGCCGGTACCGGCAGCGGTTATTGCCTGTCGGTAATAATTATCCTGTGCATCGCCGCACGCAAAAACACCCGGTATATTAGTTTTGGTCGATTTTTTTTCTGTTTTAATGTAACCTACATCGTCCATTTCAATCTGTCCCTTAAAAATATCCGTGTTTGGCTTGTGACCTATTGCAACGAATACACCCTCACAGGAAATTACAGAAAGTTCATTTGTCTTTACATTTTTTATCCTAACCCCTGTTACAAATTTTTTTCCGTTTTCTTCTCCACCAAGTATTTCGTCAACAATAGAATTTAAGGCAAGTTTAATTTTCGGATTATTTCTTGTTCTGTCAGACATAATTTTTGATGCCCTGAATTCGTCCCTTCTATGAATTACAGTAACTTCCGACGCTAATTTGCTTAAATAATTTGCTTCCTCCATTGCGGTGTCCCCGCCGCCGACCACGGTTACTTTTTGATTTCTGAAGAAGAAACCGTCACAGGTGGCACAACCCGAAACTCCGTAACCCATGTATTTTTTTTCCGACTCAATTCCCAGAAACTTAGCTGAAGCACCGGTTGCGATTATAACAATATCGGAAGTATATTCAGTATTATCATCTGCTGTCAATATAAAAGGTTTACTTTGCAAATCGGCTTTTATAATTGTCTTATAATAACACTTTGTTCCGAATCTTTCAACCTGCTTTTTCATTATTTCCATAAGTGCAGGACCTGCTATACCGTTCTCAAAACCGGGGTAGTTTTCTATTTCTGTTGTAATCATTAACTGCCCGCCCGGTTGGCTGCCTTCGAAAATTACCGGGCTGAGATTTGCTCTTGCTGTATATAAAGCGGCTGTGTATCCTGCAGGACCTGACCCGATAATGGTGACTTTGCTGTGATTTTTTTCAAACATATATTATATATTGTTTAATTAATGAAAAAAAATATTGTTATTAAATGTTTTAATCAATTAAATAATTATTACCGGAAATAGTCTTATCTAATCAGGATTCGGGTAAATTCAGTTAAAATTGACTTTTTAAAATAATTTATAATATTTACTTTTATGTTTAAACCATTTTATTAAATAAAACATAAAAGTGTATGAAAATATTTATAGATACAGCAAACCTGAAAGAGATAAAGGAAGCTGCTGATATGGGAGTTCTCGACGGAGTTACCACCAATCCGTCACTTGTGGCAAAGGAAGGTTTTAAAGATTTTAAAACTCTGCTGGAAAAAATATGCGAAATTGTAGATGGTGATATCAGCGCGGAGGTTATTTCAACTGATAGCCTTGGAATTGTTAAAGAGGCAAAAGAACTTGTGAAAATACATAAAAATATTGTTATTAAAGTTCCCTTAATTAAAGAAGGACTGAAAGCCGTAAAGATTCTCTCTTCAGAAGGAATAAAAACCAATATGACACTATGTTTTACCCCCTCGCAGGCAGTTTTAGCTGCAAAAGCCGGAGCTTATCTTGTTAGTCCTTTTGTTGGCAGGCTTGACGATGTATCCACCAGTGGAATGGATTTAATTGCTCAAATTGTAAATATATATAATAATTATGGATACGAAACCCAAGTCCTGGTTGCATCTGTGCGTCATCCGCTGCATTTTGTCGAATCTGCTTTAATTGGAGCAGATGTCTGTACAATGCCGTTTAAAGTCATTGAACAATTGGTTAAACACCCACTGACGGATATTGGACTTTCAAAATTTCTTGAGGATTGGAAAAAACTAAATTCATAAAAATTCTCTTTTAATAATTAATTTACAAAATAATTTAATATGAAAAGAACAGCTTTCAATAATATTCATAAGAATCTTGGCGCTAAAATGGTAGAATTTGCAGGATATGAAATGCCTGTGTTGTATGATGGTATAATTTCCGAACATAAAGCAGTCAGGGAATCTGTGGGTGTGTTCGATGTTTCTCATATGGGGGAAGTTGAAATAAAAGGAAAAGATGCTTACGAATATGTACAAAAGTTAACTACAAATGATGTGTCTAAACTTAGTAAAGGGAAAGTGCAATATTCTTCCATGTGTTATAAAAATGGCGGTATGGTTGATGATTTGCTGGTTTATCACTGTGGAGATTATTTAATGCTCGTAATTAATGCAGCCAATATTGATAAAGATTTAAAATGGATGAATGAAAATATTTTTGGAGATGTGCAGATAATAAACATTGCCGACAAAACTTCACTTCTGGCAATACAGGGAAAAAATGCAGCGAATGTACTGCAAAGATTAACCGATACCGACTTGAGTAAAATCGATTATTATTGCTTTGAATTTGGAAAAGTAGCAGGCCAGGAAGTGATTATCTCACGCACGGGTTATACAGGCGAGAAAGTATGTTTCGAAATTTATTCGTGTTCGGATATTCAAAAATCCGAAGCTCTTTGGAATTCGATATTCAAAGCTGGAAAAGAATACAATATTAAACCGGTGGGTCTGGGCGCAAGAGATACTTTACGGCTTGAATATGCATTCAGATTATATGGAAATGATATGGACGAGAAAACTAATCCGCTTGAAGCCGGTCTGGGATGGATTACGAAATTAGATAAAGGTGATTTTAACGGAAGAGATGCCATACTAAAAGCTAAATCAGAGGGATTAAAGAGAAAACTTGTTGGGTTTATTGTTGAGGATAAAATGGTAGCAAGACACGGACAGGAGGTGTACTCAGGAGATAAAAAAGTTGGAATTGTTGCAAGCGGCGCTCTTTCTCCTGTACTTAACAAAAATATCGGACTTGCTTTCGTTGAAACAGGTTATAATGAAATCGGAAAACAAATTGAGATTTCCATTAGAAACCGAAAGGTTAAAGCAAAAATAGTAAAAACTCCGTTCTTATAAAAAATATTCGGTGATAATATATTGATAACTGGCTGAGTAATCGTGTTCTATTTATAATTTTTAATTATTAACTTTTAATTTTTTAAACTATGCAGCACAAAATTTTATTTCAACCTTCGGAAGCTCTTATTCATATAGGGCTTGCCGAAAACGAAGAAGTGCAGGCAGAAGCCGGAGCGATGGTTTTTATGAGCTGGAATATAGAAATTGAAACGTCAACAAAGGGTGGTTTTATGGGTGCCCTGAAGAAATCTGTTCTTGGAGGAGAATCATTTTTTACGAATAAGTTCGTCGCGAGAAAAGGACCGGGAGAGATTGGTTTCTGTGCTCCGTTTGCCGGGGATATTAAGCATTTTCAACTGCAAAACCAAAATATGTATATTCAA
The DNA here is from genome assembly GCA_016873795.1 of Ignavibacteria bacterium. Taxonomy (GTDB): domain Bacteria; phylum Bacteroidota; class Ignavibacteria; order Tepidaquicellales; family Tepidaquicellaceae; genus VGWA01. The sequence continues at coordinate 25,025 of VGWA01000013.1, read as the reverse complement.
TCCGGCTCTTATGTGTGCAGTTCTGTTACTGTTAACCTGGATACTCAGTGGGCTGGTGCAAAAGGTTTCTTTGGCGGAGCAGGATTATTTATGCTGAAAGCTTCAGGTTCCGGAGATATATTTGTTAATTCTTTCGGTGCTATTTTTGAAAGAGACCTTAATAACGACAGGTTTATTTGTGATACCGGACATATTGTGGCTTTTACCGATGGACTTTCATATAACGTTAAGAAAGTCGGAGGACTTAAATCAACTTTATTTAGCGGGGAAGGCCTGGTAGCTGAATTTAACGGAACCGGAAAATTATGGATCCAAACAAGAAATCCGGGCTCATTTATTAGTTGGCTGGCTTCTAAATTGCCCTCAAAATAGATATTTTTTCCGCAAATTGAATCTTTGCTCTACATCGGTTTGGCAGTCGTTTTTAATGTTTGTTCTTATATATTAATTATTTTTACTTAATTTTAAATATAAATTATTAATTGATAAACATAACATTATACCTGACACAATCTCTTGTTACCGATGATTTGTTGCTTAAAGATAGAAACGTTATAGTCGTTGATATTTTAAGAGCAACGACAACAATGATTGTTGCGTTAACGAACGGTGCTAAAGATATAATACCTTCTGAAACAGCTTCAAAAGCTGCAAAGATAGCAAGAGGTTCGGGGAATTCGCTTCTCTGCGGCGAGAGAGAAGGAGTAATTATTAAGGGATTTAATCTCGGCAACTCTCCTCTTGAATTTACCCCGGAAAAAATTACAAATAAATCCTTGATATTCAGTACGACAAACGGAACAGTGTCAATTGTAAAGTCAAGATTTGCTAAAAATTGTGTGCTTGGTAGTTTTGTTAATCTGTCTAAAGTAGTGGAGTATATAAAATCATTGAATGAAGACTTTACAATATTGTGTGCGGGAAAACTTAATAATTTTTGTCTGGAAGATGTTGTTTGTGCCGGACTGATAATTAACCGGTTACTATCTTTTCAGCCTTTATCACTAAATATAAATAGCGACAGCTACGTTTTAAAAGATCCTGAAATGGTTGCAGTGAAACTTGCTGATATTTATGCGATTGATAATAACAGTCCTTCGTCCGAAAAAATTTATAGTATGCTGAAAACAAGTGAACATGGGAAGTATCTGACTTCACTGGGATTTGATGAGGACTTAAAAATATGTTCCATGCTCGATTCGTATCCGTATCTGCCTATTTATAAGAATAGTGTTTTGAAATTACGCGAAAAAATCGAAAGTGAAGAATTTCAGAAACAGCAACTGCGAATGAAAAGAATAGATATTACAGGGAAAGAACAAGTTCCTAAAATTCATCCCGAACCTGACAAGTCAGGAGGAAAATAGACTAAAGAATCACCGGCAGAATGAATAAAAAAATGAAATCGAGACTTAACAGGTTTAATTCTAATTTAAACGTAAAATCTGCAAATAACAGGAAAAAGAAATCCGGCAAGGAAGAAGACTTTTCAATTAGTATTCAGGCAAAAAAACAAATCCTCGGATTTATCCTGTTTCTGATCGGATTATTTTTGTTTATTACCCTAATTACTTATTCTTCTTCGGATATCGGTAAAATCGACGATAAAAAATTCTTTGAGTTAATTGGGCTGATTTTTAAGACCGAACAGTTTTCACTTGGTATCAGTAATTTATTGGGGATTGTCGGGGCTTTAACTTCGCACTTTTTTATTGTTAATCTTTTTGGATATTTTTCTGTTCTTATTTCCGTGATGTTGTTTGTGCTTGGTTATGCTTTATTAATGAAAAAGGAGCTAAACAGATATATTACTTTTAATATCTATTTAACTTTTCTGATTCTGAATCTTTGTACATTCGCAGGTTTATTTGAAAAATTCTGGAGCAGCTCGGTAATTCCAGTACAGTTTACAGGTGCGGTTGGAGATTTCCTTGCAAATGTTTTCTATCAACTGACAGGAAGCGTCGGAGCGTTTGCAATTTTACTTTTTACGCTTGTTATAATTCTATTCCTGATTTTTGACAGCAGTATTTTAAAGACATTTGCCCGTCTTAAATTATTTGTTGACAGGATTAAGGATAAATTTAAAAAAGAAAAAAAAGAATTAGAAGAAAAAAGACAGAAAAAATTTGAGGAAAAATCTCTCGAAACAGATAAAAAAATCAATTTGAAGGAACAAGATTCCGCACGGGATACAAAAAAGTTGTATGAGGACGCTTTAAAGAAAGAAAAGGAAAGAATACTTAGAACAAAATACGGTAAATCCGGAGATTTAATCTCTGAAAGTGCTATTATTAAGGAAACAGAAATAAATAGACCGGGACAAACAGAGTTACCTGAAGATGTTTATTCCGATGCGGAGTCGCAAGAATCTCAGAAAGAGGGGATGAGCTCCCCCGTAAAGGAACAGGTCGAAAAGGATTCCCAAAGATCCCGGCAATCTATTCCGGCTCATGTTAAAACGAAAACAAAAGAAATTAAACTCTCTGAATCCCGGGAAAAATCAGATTACGAAAAAGAGATATATTCATCGGTTTCAGGAGGGAAAACTGATGCGGATGAGGATTCGGAACAGGAATTGTCGGAGGAAGATTATTTTGCAGAAGAAAAAATTGAAAATTATATTCCGCCTGCTCTTGACCTTTTAAATGAACCGACCAAAGAAGAATTTGAGTCTATTCCCGATGAAGAATTAACGGAGAACGGCAGACTGTTACAGGAAAAACTTTTAATGTTCGGAATAAAAATCGAAAAAGTATTTGCTACCCCTGGTCCTGTGGTTACTTTGTATGAACTTATTCCGGCGCCGGATGTTAAATTATCGAAAATCGAATCTCTTCAGGATGATATTGCCCTTGCTATGAAAGCACGGGGCATCAGAATGATAATCCCGATTCCCGGAAAGGGTACTGTTGGAGTCGAAATTCCAAATAGTAAGTTTCAAATTGTTAAGGTAAAATCAGTGCTATCAGCACCTAAATTTATCGATAGTAAAAAAAGATTAACAGTTGCTTTTGGGAAAAAAATAGACGGTGAAATATATCTTGATGATCTTTCCAAAATGCCGCACGTCCTGATTGCAGGAGCAACCGGTTCGGGTAAAAGCGTTGGGATTAATACAATTATTGCCTCTTTGCTTTTTAAACTGCATCCTTCAGATTTGAAATTTATTTTAATTGATCCTAAAAAAATCGAGCTGAGTTTATATTCTAAACTAAGAAAACATTTTATTGCTACAACAACGGATGTAAATGAAAGTATTATAACAACTCCTCAAAATGCTGTATCTATACTGAAAAGCGTCGAACTCGAAATGGAGCAAAGATATGACAGACTGGCAAATGCAGGTGTTAGATATATTGAAGATTATAATAAAAGATATGAAGAAGGAACGCTGAAAAACACTGAGGATGTTAAACATAGAAGAATGCCTTATATAGTTGTAATTATTGACGAGCTTGCGGACCTTATGATAACTGCTAAGAAAGATATTGAGGATCCTATTGCCAGGATTGCTCAAATGGCACGCGCCGTAGGAATTCACCTTATCGTTGCCACGCAAAGACCCTCAGTTGATGTGATAACCGGAGTTATTAAAGCAAACTTTCCGGTAAGAATAGCTTATCAGGTTGCATCTAAAATCGACTCGAGAACAATACTTGATATGTCAGGAGCTGAACAGCTGCTTAGAAATGGAGATATGTTATATATGTCGGCTTCCACTCAGAAACCCATAAGAATACAAAACGCATATATTACAACGGAGGAATGTGAGAAAATAGTTGAATATGTTAGTAAACAACCGGGTTTTAAAAAACCGTATCTGCTTCCGCCATTGATTGAAAAACATGGATATGGAGGGGCTGCCGGAGAAAGAGATGAGATGTTTGAAGAAGCGGCAAGACTGATTTTAAAATTACAACAGTGTTCTACTTCAACTCTTCAACGCAGATTGAAACTCGGATATGCGAGAGCAGCAAGAATAGTTGACCAAATGGAACATGCAGGAATCGTTGGACCAAGCCAGGGAGCAAAAGGACGAGAAATTCTTATAACCGAAGATGAACTTGAAAATATACTTTAATCCTTCATATATTTCGTTTTACAATCGTATATTTATACCTCCATACAACATGTCCGCAGTGGCGGATTCATATACCCATACAACATGTCTTGCTTGACGAGTTCACGCACTCATGGATCCTCTAACCACTAATTCTTGCACTAAATTATCAAGTAAAGAAGATGCCCCTATTCTGAATAGTTCAGGTATAAGCCATTCATCACCGAGCACATTCTTTATGAGCATATAGTATTCTATTGCTTGCTTTGTAGTTTTTATTCCCCCTGCAGGTTTTAACCCTTTTTTTATTCCTGTTTCATTATAAAATTCTCTTATTGCCTCGGCCATCACAAGGGTTGCAGGTAATGTAGCAGCAGGCTGTATCTTTCCGGTTGATGTTTTTATAAAGTCTGCACCTGCAGACATTGCAATAAAACTTGCTTTTCTTATGTTTTCTAACATACCAAGTTCACCCGTTTCTAAAATTACTTTCAGAGTTACTTTCTTTCTTTTTTTGTTGGATTTGCCTACTGACAGGTCTGAAGTACAAATTTTTTTAACTTTATTAACTTCATTGTAGACATAATTAAAGTTGCCCGAAAGAAACCTTCCTCTTGAAATTACCATGTCAATTTCATCTGCACCGCTTTTTACACAATATTTTACATCTTTTAGTTTTAGTTCCATAGGATATTGTCCGGAAGGAAACGCAGTTGTAACTGATGCAGTTTTTACATTGCTTCCTTTAAGTGATTTCTTTACAATATTAATAAAACACGGATAGACACAAACTGCGGCACAGTGCAAAAAATTGTTATTGTTCTTTGAAAAAGAGGGAATATCGGTTATCGGCTTTTTATTGCTGCTGTCATTAATATTGCTTTGCGGTGAATCAAAACCCTGGAAATAGCTTAAGGGATTTTTTGCTTTTTTGCATAATTCTTTTACCTTTTCTTTTGTGTCGGTGCCCTCTAGGGTAGTCAGGTCTATGAAACTTATTAATTGCTTGATTATTTTTAATTCCTCCTCTTTATTAATTAAATTTAAACTCGAAAGGGACAACGATTTTTCTTGAATAAATATCTCATCTATTTTGTTACTGATTCTATTTGAGAATTTTTTCATTCTTGATTCTGGTTTTGACATATTAATATTTTTCTCAAATATAAGTATATTAACATTAATCTTCATCACTATTAAATTGTGATAAAATTTTAATGGATGAAACTGAATATTAAGAAGTTTATAGTTGTAAAAAATTCATTAAAATTTACCGTATTAAGGCGATTTGTTATTTATTTGGTACTTATTAAAAGATTTTAAAATAAATCATTGAAAATTAATATGCTTATTTCTATATTTATCAAAACACTCTTTTATGGATAAAAAAAGGAAAAGAGTTAAGAGAATTCGCGTTGAAGATTTTTTTTCGATTCGTTTGATAGGAAATTTTTCGATATCTTACGACAATAAAAATATTTATTACATAACAAATGCAACCGGATTGCCTCAGGTATGGAAGGTACCGGTTAGTGGTGGAAAAACAACTCAGGTAACAGATTGGAAGAATTCCGTAAAAAAAGTACTCTGCAATCCCAAGAGAGATGAACTGGTTTTTACAAGTGATGAAAACGGAAATGAACAATATCAAATTTATAAACTTGATTTGTTGAACTCAAAAATTATTTGCTTGTCTTCCGGGTTTGAAAATTCACAATGTAATGTTCATAAGTTTGATAAAAACGGAGAGTTCCTGCTAATATCCACTAATAAAAGAAACAAGTATAATTTTGATTCTTATTTCGTTAATTTAGAAACGTCCGAAAAAATATTAGTAAAATCTTTTGACGGCTATTTTCCGGTAGTACCATTGTCATTAAGCAAAGACAACAGATATATTACATATAATGTTATTTATAGTAATATTAATCAGGATATTCTGCTTTATGATACAATAAACAGGGGAATAAAAAACATTACCTCTCACGATATCAATATTGATGTTTTTAATTCTAATACTGAATTCGATGATAAATCCGAAAACATCTTTTATATCTCGGATCAGGATAGAGATTTTAAAGGCATTAAAATTTATAACATACAAAAAAACAAACATAAGTGGTTTGTTACAGAGGATTGGGATATACACGGATATGAATTCCCGGAAAATTTTAAACATATTATTTATAGCGTTAATAATAATGGTAAAATTATTCTCAAACTTTTCGATATCAAAAACAAAAAGTATTTGGAGAATAAGTTACCTGTAGGGAATTACACTGATTTTAAATTTATTTCTTCTGGAAATCGGATTACCGGCTCGAAAAAGCCAAGAGGAAAAATCAAAAATCGTGAAAAAATCGTTTTTTTATTTGATAGTCCACAGACCCCCCCCGATATTTATGTTTATGACCTGATAAAGAAGAGAAAAATACAAAAGACTCATTCTTTAACAGAGAAAGTTGTTAAAAATTGTTTTACAAAACCCATAGATGTTTTTTATGATAGCTTTGATGGATTGAAAATTCATTGTCTTTTATATATTCCCATGGGTACCGATAAAAATAAAAAGAATCCGGTAATTGTCTGGGTACACGGCGGTCCCGAATGGCAGGAAAAACACTCTTTTAATAAGCACATTCAGGTACTGAGTAATGCAGGATATATTGTTTTTGTACCAAACTTTAGAGGCAGCACGGGATATGGAGGTAAATTTCAGAAGCTGATCTATAAAGACTGGGGTGGAGCGGAATTTGTTGATATTTTATATGGTATAGATTATTTAAAAAAGTTAAGTTATATTGACAAAAATAGAATTGCAATAGTAGGAGGCAGTTTCGGTGGATTTTTATGTCTGACTGCGGTAACTAAAGCTCCGGAAATGTGGAAATGCGCAGTTGATATGTTTGGACCCTCTAACCTGATTACATTTTTAAAGTCTTTGCCCGAATATTGGAAAAAAGGGGCAGACAGACTGATAGGAAATATTGAAAGCGATAAAAAAATGCTTAAAGAAAGATCTCCGATTAACTATGTTGATAATATTATCTGCCCGTTGATGGTTATTCAGGGAAAAAATGATGTGAGGGTAGTGCAGGAAGAATCGGAACAAATTGTTAATAGGCTTTTAAAAAAGGGAAAAAACGTAAAATACATCTTACTTGATGACGAAGGTCATGGTTTTTCAAAAGTGTCTAATATTATCAGAGTCTTTAATGAAAAAATAAATTTTCTCGATAATTTTTTAAAAAAGTGAGTCTGAACTAAAGTCAAGTTTGTCATAATGCACTGAACTTTTGGATCCTTGGACCGAAACAAAAAATAAATAACAATATATATCTATAATAAAATGGAAAAACTTAAATTACTTTTTTACTTTGCGATTATTACGGTAATACCGTTGTTTTTTTCATCCTGTTCATCATCTGATGATGTGGAAAAAACGCCCACAACAAAAAAAGATACTGTTATTATCCGGGTCGATACTGTTAGAATAATTGAAAAAGTTGAGGTAACAAAACACACATTTACAATTCAAATCGGAGCATTCTCAAAAAAAGATTATGTTGATTTATTTGTTACAAAGGCGGAAGATACTTTAAAAACCAAAGTGGAAATTGAAATAACACCCTCAGGACTCTATAAAATAACTGTGGGTAAATTTGATGAAAGAGCGGATGCGGAAGTGTATCTTCAAAGAGTTAAGACATCAGGGTATCCCGATGCCTTTATTAAAGTTATTAAATAAAAATTCATTACAATGAGTTTTCATTACTTTTTAAATATAAAGTTTATGAGAAAGATTAAACTATTTTACTTGTTGTTTTTACTGTTCCCTTTGGTTTTTGTTTCGTGTTATTCAGGAGATGACTGTTGTGACGAGGACGAAGAATATTATGTGGTAGATACGACAAAGCCTGTTATTGCCAAAGAAACATTACTTGTTGTATACAAGTATAAATTAAATGTTCAGATAGGAGCATTCGCAAATAAAAATTATGCAGATGATTTTGCAAAGGTCGCAAGAGAAAAACTTAAATATTCAGTTGAAATAAGATTATACCCGGATGGTCTGTATAAACTACTCGTTGGGGGAGAGTTTGTCGATATAAATAAAGCAATAGAAATACTTGAATATGTCAGAACAAAAGGATACTTTGATGCATTTATAAGAGATGATAACGGACCTATTGATCCGGATGACCCTAAATATAAACCGGGATATAAACCCTAATATATACCACAAAATAAAAAACAAATGAATCCCTTTACCTTGGGATTAAAACCGTAAAACCAATTTAATTATGAATTAAGTGACTCACCAATGATTGAGAATAAAATTATTGATGGAAAAAAAATTGCGTCTAAAATAAAGCAGGAAATCAAGACGGAAACAGTTGATTTAAAATCAAACCTGAAAATTACCCCCGGCTTGGCTTTTATATTGGTTGGGAATAATCCTTCTTCTGAAATCTATGTTAATAGCAAATCAAAGACCTGTGACGAAGTGGGTTTCTTTTCAGTTACAGAAAAACTTCCCGATAATGTTACAAAAGAAGAAATAATTCAGTTAATAGACAGTTTTAACAAAAACGAGAAAATTCATGGCATTTTAGTTCAACTTCCTCTTCCTGTCCATATTAACGAACTGGAAATTATTGAAGCAATAGATTACAAGAAAGACGTTGACGGCTTTCATCCTGAGAATATCGGAAGGTTAATATTAGGAGACAAATGTTTTTTGCCCTGTACTCCCTATGGAATTACCGAATTGTTAAAGAGAAGTAATATCGAAACAAGAGGAAAAAACACGGTAATAATCGGAAGGAGTAATATTGTTGGTAAACCCATGTCAAACATACTAATACAAAAACAATTTAACTGCACAGTATCAGTTTGTCACAGTCTGACGAAAAATATTGAGGATTATACTTTGAATGCGGACTTAATAATCGTAGCAATTGGCAAACCTAATTATCTGAAATCCGAAATGATAAAAAAAGACTGTGTTATAATTGATGTGGGTATAAATCGTATTGAAGATGCGATGAGCAAAAGGGGTTATAAAATTGTCGGAGACGTGGATTTTAATGATTGTTTTGAAAAATGCGGAAAAATCACACCGGTTCCCGGTGGGGTTGGACCAATGACTATTGCCATGCTTATTAAAAATACTCTTGAATCTGCAAAAGGAAATATCTATTGATTAGAAATTATTATAAAGTATTAATTTCTTTCGTTGATAAAGATACGGACCTGGTGTTCAAAACCCTGTATATAAATGGTGTAAACAATATTCTGGAGGACAATAATAAATTAACTGTTTTTTTCCCTGAAGGTAAGGAAAAATTGCTAATTAAATTATTATCCTCTTTCCGAAATTTAAAAAGCACCGAGCCTGTATTTATTTCTGTTAATACTTATAAAGGTAGGGATTGGTATAAACTGTGGGAAAAATCTGTAGATATAATCAATATAAAAAACAAAATTGTTATTTATCCCCCTTGGAAAAAAAATAAAATTAGAAAGTATAAAAATAAATTACTAATCGAAATTGAGCCGAAAATGTCGTTTGGAACAGGGTATAGCGAAACAACACAGGTGATGCTCGGGTTGATGTGTGATTATATTTCCCCCGAAGATAAATATATGCTTGATTATGGATGTGGTACGGCTCTGCTTTCGATTGCTGGAATTAAACTTGGTCTTCATAAGGCTGTTGCCATAGATATCGATAAAGATTCAGTATTTAATGCAAAAGAGTATTTGAAAAAAAACAAGGTTCTAAAACAGGTTAAACTTTATAATACTGATCTGAAAAAAATAAGAGAAAGGAATTTTGATATAATCTGTGCAAACATAGATTTTAAAGTAATAGTAAATAATATTATGTTAATATATAAAAAGCTGAAACAGGAAGGGAAACTGTTCATTTCCGGAATACTGAAAAAAGAAGAGAAATCCATACTGGAAATTCTGTCCACAAACGATTTTTTGGTTAAAGATTTAATATATAAATCCAAATGGCTTGGTATTTATTCTGAAAAAACTACCTAACATGAATTGTGAAAAATAAAACGGGAAATATATTCACAATCAAAGGAACTTGTAATGACACTGAGGTATTTGATTTAATATTTAATGGCATAAATGTTAAAATAGAAAGAATTATATCTAGCGGACAAAAAACACCAAATGATGTATGGCTTTCCCAGAATAAGGACGAATGGGTTATTCTATTACAGGGGAACTCTCGGATAAAATTTAGAAACGGCAAAACCAAATTCCTTAAAAGCGGTACATTTTTGTTCATCCCACGCAACACTAAACACCGTGTCGATTTTACAAGTAAAAATCCCATCTGCATTTGGCTTGCAATTCATATGAAATAAAAAATAAACGAAGTTAAAAATAATGGAATTTACAACAACCGGAAAACCTATACATTCACCTGAATATAAAAAACGCCGGATTCTGAACTGGTTACCCCTCGGCCTTACTTATGCCTTTTTGTATATGGCAAGATATAATCTTACCGTTTCGAAAAATGCTCTTGGAGATTTAATGACAAAAGAAGCATTCGGAATAATTTTCGCGGCTGGTACGATTACTTATGCGTTTTCGTTTTTAATAAACGGTCCTATCACAGATAAATTCGGAGGCAAAAAAGCAATTCTTGCAAGTGCGGCAGGATCTGCATTTATGAATTTTATCATGGGCATTATTCTTTACGGAATTCTCGCATATGGTTGGAATCTTAATTTAACAATTGCTTTCTCAGTTCTTTATTCAGTTAATATGTATTTTCAGAGTTTTGGTGCGGTAGCAATTGTTAAAGTTAATTCTGCATGGTTTCATGTACGTGAGCGGGGAGTTTTTGGGGGAATATTTGGAATTTTGATTTCGCTTGGTTTATATTTTGCATTTGACTGGTGTCAGGCAATAGTTAATTTTACCGAAAAAATCAGTCCCGATAACCCGCAGTATTGGTTTGTATTTTTTATACCTGCTTTTATCTTAATCGTTTGGTTTATTATTGATTTAATATTATTAAAAGACCAACCTTCTCAAGCAGGGTTCGTTGATTTTAATACTGGCGATGCTTCTTCGGGCGAAGAAGAAACTAAATTTAAATTATCGGATATATTAAAAAGAATTTTTACAAATAAAGTAATAATTATTGTGGGATTGATTGAATTCTGTACGGGAGTTTTGAGGAATGGAGTTATGCACTGGTTCCCGATATATTCAAAGGAACAAATTAAACTTGTTCCGGAACTGGCTGGAGTCTGGAATTTCTGGCTTAATAATTGGGGGATCATACTTGCTCTTGCTGGAGCAGGGGGTGGTATGCTTGCCGGTTGGATGTCGGATAAGTTTTTTGGTTCAAGAAGAGCACCCGTTGCAGGAATTTTATATTCTTCTATTTTTATTGTAACTATCATCATGATTTTCAGTTTGAATTCTCCTGTTGTCCTGGGTGTTCTGGTTGCTTTAATTTCTATTTCGGTAATAGGTACACATGGAATGCTCAGCGGAACAGCCACTATGGATTTTGGAGGCAGAAAAGCGGCAGGCACTGCGGTCGGATTAATCGATGGTCTTGTTTATCTTGGTACAGGTGTTCAATCACTATCACTTGGATATATTACATCGACAAACTGGGCTTACTGGCCTGTATTCTTAATTCCTTTTGCGGCTCTTGGAATTTTCTTTACTATAACTATATGGAATGCTTTTCCAAAAGGAAAAAAAACTGTACACTGAAAATTTATAGAACCACCTGATTAAAAGTTAATCAGATAATTTGTTTATTATTTATTAGGAATTTTTAATTTTTTCGTAATTATCTTTCTTTTGAAATATAACAGAGATGTTATCAGTTCATTAAAAAACAATAATTTAGTATAATATCTGATACTCTGATAATTAAACTTTTTTATTTTAATGTAAACATAATGAAAAATGAAAAAATTTTTCTTTTATATTGTTGTTATAGTTTGTTGCTGTAGTTTTGTTTGCAGCAAACCTGACCGTGATGCTAAAGTATTAAATCAGCCCCAACAAGTTGGAGTCTCTCCGGAACTTGGTGTTAAATTAGGTTCTGACACAACGGTCAGAGAGATATTGGTGAATTCCGATATTCCACCTGATTTACAAAGAATTTTAAAAGCTTATCCCGATTATATAGATTCAGTTGATTACAATACAATATTTTGGAAAGATGGAACTACTATGATTTACGACGACGGCATAAAAGATAAAACGTTCGAAGAAAAATTAGATAACCCCGATATAGAAGATATGATGTCAATAGAATATATAAAGGGTGACAACTACCCCAATCCCCCTCCTGCGAATTATGATCCCGGAAGGATTAGATATGAACCATTCTTTGAAAAAATTTATGGGGAAAACGAGACTGAGGTTAGAAGTTTCCTTGTAAAAGTTAGATGGATGCCTGCAACCGTAAACAAATCAATCTTAATTACGTCAGCTAACGGAGTTAACAGGCAGCTTCAAGCTGTATCTGATGAACTAGACCGGCTTTCTTCCGAACTTAAAAAGTATGTTAATAATCCTGCCGGAACATTTGTTTATCGTGTTATTGCGGGAACTAACAGGAAAAGTACTCACAGCTACGGAATTGCCATCGATATTAATACCGAATACTCTGACTATTGGAGGTGGGATAAAACCATTGATTATAAGAATAAAATTCCTCTTGAGATCGTGAAAGTATTCGAAAAATATGGATTCATCTGGGGTGGGAAATGGTATCACTATGATACTATGCATTTTGAGTACCGTCCCGAACTATTGATTGAATAATACTCAATATGTAATGTTAAATTATAACTAAAGTCAGGAACGTTCCGGAAGTTCCATCGTAACTCATAACTCATCACTTTCTATCTTATTAATACCATTCTTTTTACAGATGAAAACTCAGAGGTTTCCATTTTGTAAAAGTAAATTCCGGAAGCAAGTTTTTCTGCAGAAAAAGACACTCTGTATTTACCTGTGTTAATTTGCTGATTTATTAGAACCGAGATTTCTCTTCCCAGCATATCATAAACGCTTAGCTTGACAAAGGAAGTTTTAGGAATTTGAAAATCTATGTTTGTTGTTGGATTAAATGGGTTTGGAAAATTGTCAAAAAGGATGTATCTGTCCGGAAATTCCGAACTTATCGTTGATATTCCGGACGAACCTGTAGTAAATGAGCGAACTAAAGACCAATTGCTTGTACCAATAATATTACCTGCCTTGACTCTCCAATAATATTTTGTGTATGGAATTAGTATATTTGAAGTTAACTGATAAGGTGAAATTAGTATTCCAATCGTATCAAAAACAGTATTAGTAAATAATGAATCGTTAGAGATTTGTAATCTGTACGTGGCAACAGTCAGGTTTGTATCCCAGCCAAATACCGTGTTTGTAGGTATATTTGTGGCATTATTAAGCGGATAAGATAATATTGGTGGAACAGGTATGGATAAGAGAACTCTGAAAGCACTATCTTTTGTATATAAATTTAAAAACGCATCAGATACAATAATTTTTCGGTAATTATTGAAAGCCGTATCGTTAACGTAAAGTTGTGCCGACAGCGTAGTATCATTTACTATAACTATAAAGGAAGAAGGTGCATATACACCGTCCGGCTCGAAGTAAATTTCGAAATATGAGGAAAACGACCAAAAAGTATCGTGGCCGTTCACCGTAACAGGAAAATTTTGTCCCTGTGCGCCGGAGTCGGGTACGACAGAAGTTACTACCTGACAATTTGTAGTTTTATAACTTACTATTCCTATAATAACTGTAAGAAATATAATAATTACTTTACTATAATAATAAGTTGAATTTGAAACACGAGTGGAAACACAACTTCCTTTTCTCGAAAACGGGAATTTTTTATAGTTTTCCATTTTATCTGACTTTAGTTTTGGTTTTAATTGACATTAATTTAAAAATTAATATTTCTATGTTCAAGGTAAATAATTTTTATATTGGCTTTACTTCTTCTTTGCGAGTCTTGTTATATAGGTTCAGAAATTAATTTTTATGTTTAATATGCTTCCTCTCTTTATTGGAGTACCGGTTTGCTTTGATATGATCATATCCCTGCCTGATTTCTGTGACGTATGTAAATAAGAATCCGAGACCGAGAAATCAAACAAATGTGCATCTACATAGGCATCAACAATATTTATAACATAAAGAAATATAAAATATAAAATAAACTGATCCCTTTGGTCTCTGTAGAATTCTCTGTAGTTTCTTAATACAGGATCACCGTCGGGATTTGTTGTCGTTTGTGAATCAGCATACCTATCCTTGTAATCGTTAAATTTGTTGTTATTTGATATTATTTCATAACCAAAATAACCGCCAAGACCGGCAATTATAGGAATTTTCCAGTAAGATTGATTGTAGAATTGACCTAATCCCGGAATAATAGCTGACAAAGCAACGGCTTTCCACGGATTTTTTCGCATAGTGAAAATTGCTGTGTCAGATTTAATAACAGGTTTTACTTCCGAGGTATCAATTTTATTCTGGACCTGTTTCAAAAAATCATTACTAAAGTCAGTACTAAAGTCAGATGTTCTTATCGGTTGATTACAATCTTTGTAATATAAGCTCTCGGGATACGGATTGCCGTCAAAATTAAAGTCAGGAAGGATACGCTTTAATAAAGTCAGGTTTGATTTGTTAGTTTTTGTATTAAAGTAAAATTTAACAGTTGGTTTTTGCCCTGTTATTGCTAAGGACTGGAAGTTGTATGTGGAAGCATTTTTGGTTTGTGAATATGATTCTTTATAATAAAACTTGTTTATAAAAATTAATAATATAAGTGGTAGTAAAAGTGTACTTAGCCGTATCTTACTAATTTTTTTGTGTAATGTAAGTTTATTATTAAAAAAGAATTTACTTTGTGATTGCAACTAATATACAGTACAAATTTTTGCAAATTTACTGGTTAGTATTGGGTTGAGTATTCCCTTCCGGATTGTTCTGACCACCGTCAGTCGGTTGGGATTGATTTGTTCCGGGATTGTTTTGTTCTGTTCCTGTCGGTTGTTGTCCCGGCATGTACCTTTCGTTTGTTACTCCGCCGCTTCCTTGAATCAAACCCTCATCTATAGATGACTTCTGTTTTGAAATTATTATATTTAGAATTAAAGATGAAGCTAAAAAAATTACAGCTAAAACTATTGTTGATTTCGATAAAAAATCAGAAGTCCTTCTGGCACCAAACATTGTTGATACGCTTGAACCGCCGAAAGTAGAAATTAATCCTCCGCCTTTTGATGATTGCATTAATACAATCGCAATTAGTAAAATGCAGATAATTGATAATAATATTATTAATATTGTTAGCATAATTATCAAAATTACTCGAATTAACCAATATTAACAAGTCATTTATATACAGTAAATAGCATTAATTTAATTAAAGAAATTAATTATCTTTCTTAATATTTTAGCAAACAAACATTAATTATTGAGTAAATTATTAGAAATCAGCGGTTTAAATTTTTCTTATGATTCTGATATTATTTCTTTGTTGAAAAAAAATAATTTAGAGAAGTTAAAACAAGCTCCGGAAGACCATCACCGTGATAGTACTAAAGGAGTTTTTGGAGTCAATTTATCAATAGAAAAAGGCGATTTTCTTTCGTTAATAGGAAGGAACGGTTCCGGAAAGTCAACTTTGGTTAAGTTAATATCGGGTTTGTTACAAGGTTATCAGGGTAATATATTTTTTAAAGGTAAAAATTTAAAATTATATAACGGTAAAGAAATATCGAAAATATTGAGTTTTTTACCTCAATCTTTCTTTCCTGAATTTTCCGGAATGGGTGGGATAACGGTGTTTGATTTTCTACTCTTGGGAAGATATCCGTATAAGAAAAATATTGATTTTTTAATAAACGAAAATGATAAAAAAATTGTCGAATTTTGTATGAATCAGATTGATATTGTGAATTTTAAAAGTCGTTACTTTCATGAGCTCTCGGGGGGCGAAAAGCAAAAGGTATATATAACACTCTCTTTAGTTCAACTAAACGCTATGTCTGATTTAAGTGAAAAATTATTGATTATTGATGAACCCTTGACCTACCTGGATATTAATCATCAATTTGAAATGTTTTCTTTATTAAAGACTCTGAATGTTCAAAAAAAACTTACTATTTTAATTGTAACGCACGATTTGAGTTTAGCAATGAAATTTACGGAGAAAAGTATTCTGCTCAGTAAAGGTTTTGTAGTAGCCCACGGCATTACCCGGGATATAATTACAGAATCGAATTTGCAAAAATATTTTAACGTTAACTCTACAATTTTAGAAGATAATAAAGAATATTCAATAAATTTTCATGCGTCACTAAAGTCATGAAGTAAATCAACCACTTAATATTGCTCTTGACTAAAGTCGGGCCTGCCTTTAGTAATGATACCTAACTAAAGTCAGGTAATCTTAAATCCTGAATTGTTGAACCTGACTTTAGTTAAGTTTTTGACTTTTAAATTGTCTGTTTTGATATTAAATTAAAATTTATATATAAACAATTATTTGTAAATTAATAACAGCTATATATATAAGTAAATAATTTTCAAACACTAATTACTAAACTAAAGTCAGGTTTATATGCCAAACGAAACTAAAGTCAGGTTAAAATATAAAGAATTACAATATCTGGACAGAAATGAGTCTCAGTATGGACCTTCTCCTAAATGTTATGATTTTTTAAAGAATGTTACACTTGATGAGCTTGCCTGGTATTCCAGAGATTTTTCACGTGGTGTAAAGTCTGTGCTTTCCGAGAGGCTTTCAAAGGATTTTAATATTCCGGAAAGGCAAATTATTTTATCCTACGGTAGCGAGGATTTACTTAAACAAGTGATTCACTATTATCTTGAACGAAAAGAAAAAATACTGATTCCTAAAGAAGCTTGGTGGTATTATAAAAAGGTTGCATATGAAGTCGGAGGATTTAATGTTGAATACCCGATGGAAATAGTGAAAAAAAACGGACTATGTTCTTATATGTATAATGTGGAGAAAATGATTGAAATTTACGAGAGGGAGCGTCCTCGAATTGTAC
This sequence comes from Ignavibacteria bacterium, assembly GCA_016873795.1. GTDB lineage: Bacteria > Bacteroidota > Ignavibacteria > Tepidaquicellales > Tepidaquicellaceae > VGWA01. Next base: position 7,841 of record VGWA01000013.1, on the reverse strand, counting down.
TGATAGCGTCACCCAATAATCCTACCGGTAATAGAATACCCAAAGAAGATTTAAAACACTTTTTGGATGCCTGCAGAGGAGCTCTCGTGATGATTGACGAGGCATACTGGGGATTTGGTTCGACTGAAAACGATTATGTAAAACCCTATATTGATGAGTTTCCTAATCTTTTAATTTGTCGTACTTTTTCAAAATATTATGCCCTTGCCGGATGTCGAATTGGTTTTGCCTTTGCAGGAGCTAATTTGGAAGAACTGTTGAAATATACTGTTCGGTATCTCGGATATAATAGACTGTCGGAAAAATTAGCAGAGATTGCTCTGAACGATACTGAGTATTATGAAAAAGTTACAGGACAAATGCAGGAAGATAAGAAAATGTTTTATTCTGAGTTTAACAAACTTGAAGGTTTTAAACCCTATAAATCTTATGCTAACTTTATTCTGGTTGATATACCCAAAGATATTAGAAAAGGATTGAATAAATATTTGAAAGAAAGAAATATGCTTATTAAATTTCTTGATGAAGAAGCATTTCGAACAGAAGCGAGAATTACAATTGGTACACGGGAACAAAATGCCTACTTGATGAAATTAATTAAACAATACTTGAGAGACCTGACTTTAGTAAAGAATTAAACTTAAACCCGACTTTAGTAAGGTTATATCAAACGCTACTGAAGCCTAGGATAGTAGTAAATTATTTTCCGTATGCAGCTCATTTTATCAGTATTCATTTATACCTGACTTTAGTTATGAAAAAGAAACCGATATATCATAATAGTAAACCTAAAAACAGAAAAGTTAAGAAACTTAACGTAAAAAAGAACTCGGGCTCTGGCAGAGTATCATATTTGAAATATATTTTTTTTGCTGTACTTGTTATCGCAGCAATAATAATTTTTTTTATGTTAACTTCCGACAATAAAAGGACATCAGAGTCTGGGAGCCCTAAAGAACCGAAATTTGTCAAGGAAGGAGAACTTGATTTTATTCGTGGGGAAACAGATTCTCTTATAAAAAGTATAGATATCGAAATAGCCGATTCCCCGGATTCAAGGGTATTGGGTCTCATGTACAGAAATCATATGGACGAAGATAAAGGGATGCTGTTTATTTTTCCCGTGGCAGAATTACAATCCTTTTGGATGAAAAACACCTATATATCTCTTGATATAATTTTTGTTTCTGAAAAGAACATAATTTTAAATATTCATAAAAACACAATACCCCGTTCGGAAAAAGCTTATGTATCCACAGAAGATGCAAAATATGTTGTTGAAGTTGTCTCAGGGTTTACGGATAAGTTCAGCGTTAAACCCGGCGATAAAATTAGATTTTTAAGATCAGATAATAAATAGTTTAATTTATATAAAAAACACAAAATTACTAAAAAGAGTAAATATAATCCGGAATATTTTTTTAACAGAGAACTGAGCTGGCTTGAATTTAATCGCAGGGTACTAGAAGAAGCACTTGACGAAACACAACCTCTGCTTGAAAGAGTTAAATTTTTGTCTATCTTTTCTACAAATCTCGACGAGTTTTTTATGATAAGAGTTTCGGGCTTGAAAAGACAAGTTGTTAGTCGAGTAAACGAACTCTCATCAGACGGTATGGGTGCACAAGAACAAAGAGAAGCAATATGCAAATCTCTTTGCACTATGTTAAAAGAATTATATGATCATTATAATTACGTAATAATTCCAAAATTGGAAGGTTCTGGTATAAAATTTTATAAGTACGAAGAATTAAGTGAAGAAAACAAAAAGGTTGTTGATAAGTACTTCGACGAAGAACTTTTCCCTGTCCTGACCCCCATAGCCATTGATTATGTCCATCCGTTTCCTCAGCTGGTTAACAGAACACTTGCACTTGCACTGACTCTTGTGGATCCCGAAACCGAAAACCTGGAAGAGAAAATTTCTGCCGTGCAGGTCCCAAGCAACTTTCCAAGATTACATCCGCTGACAACGAAAGGAATATCTGACTCTGACACCGGAAGTGAAAAAAACTTTATTTTTCTGGAAGATATTATTAAGGCGAATGCTTATAAACTTTTTCCGGGTATGAAAATATCGAGCTGTTATTCTTTCAGAATAACCAGAAATGCAGATATTGAACTTGAGGAGGAAGAAGCCGGGGATTTGCTTACTTTGATAGAAGAAGAAGTCAAAAAAAGAAGATTAGGAATCGTTGTCAGACTCGAAGTAGAAAAAGATATTTCTGAAAAATTTCTTAGTTTTTTAGTACAAAAACTGAATCTTGATGATACCGAAGTTTTCAGATTTGACGGACCTCTTAATCTTGGCGACCTGATGAACCTGATGAAATTAGATTACCGTAAATTGAAGGATGAACCCTTTACTCCGAGAATTTCTTCCTCTTTTAGAGAAGAAAAAGATTTTTTTAAAGCTATTAGAAAAAAAGATGTTTTTTTACATCATCCTTTTTACTCTTTTAGCTCGGTTAGTGAATTTATTGCCCAAGCAGCCGAAGACCCCGATGTTTTTGCTATTAAATTAATTCTATACAGAACAAGCGGGGATTCACCTATAATCAAATCTTTAATAGAAGCAGCGGAAAACGGAAAACAGGTTACTGCTGTTGTGGAACTTAAAGCTAGATTTGATGAGGAAAATAATATTGTGTGGGCAAGAGCGCTTGAAAACGCAGGAGTACATGTTGTCTATGGAATTTCCGGGTTAAAGACACATTGCAAAATGGCTCTGGTTGTACGAAAAGAAAATAAAGTTATGAAAAGATATTTGCACTTAAGTACCGGAAATTATAATCCGATTACAGCCCGTATATATACCGATTTTGGCTTATTTACCGCTGACGAAGAATTCTGTAAGGACTCGACTAATTTATTTAATTATCTTACCGGCTATTCAAAACAGGTAAATTACAAAAAATTACTTGTGGCACCTTTTTCGATGAGAAAACAAATTATTAAACTCATTGATGATGAAATTAAATCGCATAAAAAAGACAATAACGGACATATTGTTATTAAAACCAATTCCTTGGTTGATGAGGAAACAATTTGTAAACTTTACGAGGCTTCTAACGAGGGATTAAGAATCGATTTATTGGTTCGTGGGATTTGCCGACTTAAACCTCAGATCGAAGGATTAAGTGAGAATATCAACGTCTATAGTATTGTTGGAAGATTCCTTGAACATAGCAGAGCATATTATTTTTATAATGACGGCAACCCGATTTTATATACCGGCAGTGCAGATGTTATGCAAAGGAATTTTGACAGAAGAGTAGAAATACTTTTTCCAATTGAGGACTCACAAATAAAAAACGATATTATTAAAATTTTAATGACTTATTTAAGAGATGATGTAAAAACGAGAATACTGACAAGCGAAGGGAAATACTTAAGAAAAGCGGAATTGATTTTGTTATTTCCTCACGATTTTTCTTTGGCTTCTCCCCCTTTTAACAAACTCGATAATCCCGAGGAAAGTCTTAACGCACAGGAGTTTTTTGTATCAAAGGTAAAAAAGAAACACCTCGAGGAAATGAAAAAAGAACATAGAAAGAAGCATAAAAAAAGAAAATGAAATTGTCAGGTGGATACAAAAAATCTCTTAAATCGGTTGAAGTTGAAGAAATCTTTGACTTAATTATTTACCGCCCCCTGTCCTTTTTTTTTGTCAAAATTATTTATAATACAAACATAACCCCTAATCAAATTTCCGTTGTATCAATGTTTTTGGGTATTGTTGCAGGCTTTTTTTATGGATTTGCCGATTATAAATTTGCTGTCTTGGCAGCAGCACTTGTCTTTGCCGGTAATACACTTGATTGTGCAGATGGTCAGCTGGCAAGACTGAAAAAAAACGGGACAAAAACCGGAAGAGTTATAGATGGTTTTATTGATTATGTTATGGCACTATCGGTGTTTCTTGGCATTATGTTTTATTTGCAGAATTATTTCGGTAACCTTTTTATTTCTTTTATTTTTGCCTTTACAGCAGGGCTTTCAAGAGCATTACAAAATTTTTATTTTGATTATTATAGAAATATGTATCTTGCTGTTGTGTACAACAAAACTCAGGATATCGATTCTGAAATAAAAGATTTTAAAAATGAAAAACAAAATCTTAAAAAAGTAAAAGGAAAATATTTTGACAAAATCCTCATTGATATTTATATATTTTATTGTAATTTGCAAAAGAAATTTTCTAAAAACACTGCTGTTAAATCTTCTCCTGAACAATATAGAAAAACAAACAAGATAATAATACGGATATGGAGCTGGATTGGTTCCACAACCCATATTACTGTTTTGATTATATTTACTTTGCTTGATAAAATTGAATTGTATCTGTTTTTAACACTCGGACTTGGAAATTTTTTAATGATAATTTTATTGGTTATATCGCATTTTGTAAATAAAAAATTAACCCCTGTTAATTGATAAATATTATGCAGGCAGTAATTTTGGCAGCAGGATTATCTAAACGGCTAAGACCGTTAACCGATGAAATTCCTAAATGTCTTCTAAACTTGGGAAAATCCAACTTATTGCATATGACAATTGAAAATATTTTAATGAATGGAATAGACGAGTTTGTTATTGTAACTGGGTTTAAAGAAAATCTGATAAAAAATTATGTAAATGATGTTATCATGAAGTTATTCCCGGATACAAAGATTCAACTGTTGAGTAATCAGGATTATGCAAAGAATAACAATTCGTTCTCGCTATGGTTAACTAAAAAATTTATAAGCTCTGACATTTTACTCCTTGATAGTGATATATTATTTGATTATAGAATAATTAAGCTTTTGCTTGAATCCGAACATAAAGATTGTATCTCCGTAAACTATACGGATAAACTTGATAAAGAACAAATTAAAGTGGAAACAGATAAGAAAAAAAGGATTTTAAAAATAGGAAAAGATGTTGATATTAGTAAAGCAGTTGGAGAATCTATCGGAATCGAAAAATTTGATTACCGGACTATGAAAATTATGTTTGAAATACTGGAAAGAAAAATTGTTAAGGAAAAGAATGTAAATGAATTTTATGAAGTTACTTTTCAGGAAATGATAGATGCTGATAAAACAGCAGGATTTTTTTCTGTTGATATATCAGATTATAACTGTATCGAAATTGATACGATTGAAGATTATGAAAATGCCGGATTAATGCTGAATTCAACACTTTCAGGAATAACTCGTTCACAGACGGGAAATGTAAATTTACTTGATAATAAACTTTAAATATGAACGCTCAATACAAAAGGCCGGGCTTTTTTGGATTTAGTTTTTTCCCCCCTGTAATAAAATTCTTGCTTATTACAAACACAGCGATTTATTTAATACAACTACTCTTTCTCTTTAATAGAAAACTCGGAAGCGTACCCTTAGAATATTATGTATATAGATTATTGGCTCTGAACCCGATATCCTTAGACCCACTGGATTTTGGTTTTTTTTTACCGTGGCAATTATTTTCTTATATGTTTCTGCATGCAAATTTTATGCATCTGTTCCTGAATATGTTTGCCTTGTGGATGTTTGGACTGGAATTAGAAAATATTTGGGGCTCTAAAAAATTTCTGTTTTATTATTTGTTGTGCGGAGTCGGAGCGGGAATATTTAACCTGATAATTCCCCCACTGTTTACAAACGAATTGGGTCCTACAATTGGAGCATCGGGAGCTGTCTACGGAATATTGATTGCTTTTGGAGTGCTCTTCCCTAATAGAAATATTTATATTTATTTCCTTATTCCCGTAAAGGCAAAATACCTCGTATTATTTTATATGCTTATTGAATTCTTTTATGCTTATTCGGAATATGCCGGACCCGGAATGTCTTCAAGAGTTGCCCATATTGCTCACCTCGGGGGAGGAGTAGTTGGATTGATTTACCTCCTGTTTGTCAACAAGAATGTTATGAGTCAGTTTTTTAAAAGCTTTCGGCCGAAGTCTCGACAGAAACATTCTTTTTATGATGATAGAAATAATATTAATAAATGGAAGTATCCATCCGATAATTCACGAGTTCAGTATAATCAGCCTCATAAAGAAGCAGAAGATGCCGAATACACGGATATAGAGAATAAAAAGTCTGAATCCGATAAGAAGAAAAATGCTGCTACGGAGGAGGAAAAAATTAGAAAAAGAATAGATGAAATATTGGATAAATTGAGTCAAAAAGGATACGATAGCCTTAGTGATGAAGAAAAAAGAATTTTGTTTCGTGACAGCAAAAAGTTAAGATAACCTTAATAATTTTATAACATAATCTTAAATGAACAATATAAATAATAATAAAAAATTGTACGATTATTTGAAAAAGGAAACGGCACCGCTTTCTCCTGAAAAACTTGACGAGGTTATAAAAAAAGAAAAAAGAATTAAAGAAAAATTAAAGTTGCTTGATAAAATTAAGTTCCCAAAACTCTTTTACCAATTGCAGCTGTCACTGGAAATGATTAAAGATTATAAAAACAAGAAGTATAGGACGATTCCATGGAGGTCTGTGGGATTGGTTGTTCTTGCGGTGTTATATTTTCTTAATCCCTTTGATTTAATGCCTGACCTAATGCCGGTTTTAGGATATACTGATGATGCAATAGCAGTAGCCGCAATTTTTAAATCGTTGCAGGAAGACTTGAAAAACTATTGTGTGTGGAAAAATTATAATGTGGAAAAATATTTTAGTTAAGAAATGAAAGTTTTATTTATTGGCGATATAATAGGAATACCGGGTTATGACTTGCTGAAAACTTTTCTTACAAGTATAAAATCCAGGTATCACATTGATTTTGTCGTTGCAAATGCGGAAAATATTACGGACGGAATGGGTATGCTTGAAAAGGATGCACTGGAATTATTGAAACTGGAAATTGATGTTTTAACTGGCGGAAACCATACAATGGACAAGATTCAATCCCACAAGTTTATAAATGAAAATCAGCAAATACTCCGTCCCCTGAATTATCCTAAAGGAGCATACGGAAAAGGCTTTGGAATTTTTGATTTAAAAAGTAAAGGATTGAAAATTGCAGTTGTTAATCTTCAGGGTCGAGTATTTATGAGGACCATCGATTGCCCCTTCAGATGTTTTGATTCTGTTATTGAAAGAATAAAAGCAATAACAAATCTTGTTGTAGTGGATTTTCATGCTGAAACAACCTCTGAAAAAGTTGCCTTCGGCTGGTATGCTGATGGAAGAGCATCTGCAGTTATTGGAACACATACGCATATACAAACCTCTGACGAAAGAATTTTGCCCGGTGGAACTGCATATATAACAGACGTTGGAATGACAGGCGCATATGATAGTGTAATTGGAATGAAAAAAGAACAATCAATTAAAAGATTCGTTTATGCTACACCGCAAAAGCATGAAGTGGCTAAGGATGATTTGCATGTTTCTGGAGCTGTTTTTGAAATTGATAATTTGACCGGAAAAGCGAAATCAATTGAGAGATTGTTTTTTCCTGCATTTAATTCAGACTAACAACAGTTTATTGTTCGTTTTTATCGTGGATACTTTTATACACTTTTAAATTTAATTTATAATTTATAAATTAATATACTTAAAAAATCCAAATAAAATATCTCTGTATGCTTAAGTCAATTTTTCAAAAGTTTGCCTTTACAAAAAATGAACTTAAAGTAATAATTTTTTTCGTTGTTATATTGTTAATAGGTTCCGGAATTAAACTTTATAAGAATTTTAGCAGTGACAAGAATTATTTCAATTATATGCAAAGTGATAATAATTTTGCTAACTTCCTGACTGTATTAAATCGTGACCCGGAAAATAAAATGTATAATAACAATACTAACCAGTTAGAAAATT